>JBKJPD010000357.1:0-2988 GCA_046595345.1 Pseudonocardia sp. | reverse complement strand
CAGCTCGTCGGGCAGGCGGGCGACGACGCGCTGCTGCTGGCGTTGGGGGCACAGTTGCACGAGGCGATCGGGTGGGGCGGCGGCTGGTGTGATCGGCGTCCACCCACCTGGTGACCTGCGTCCGCGAATCGGCTAGATTCTGGCCCGTGAGCGTGCTGGAGACCATCCTCTACTTCGTAGTACCGACGGTGGGGCTCTACACCCTCATCACGCTGCTCGCGGTCGCCCCGCGGCTCGCGCGGCGGCCGCGGTACCGGTCCGGCCAGCCCTGGCCTCACCAGCCCCTGTGGTGGACGGCCAACCCGCGGGGTGCGCAGCTTCCCGCAGTCGTAGGTCACGTGGTGACCGGGGAACGAGGAGGTGCCCGTGGCAGCTGGTGAGCACGGCAAGGAACTCGTGGTCGCCGATCCCGCCGACCTTCCCGAGGGCGCTGTCGTCACGGCGTCGGGCCGGGTGTCCGCGGCCGAGATCTACCGCGACCCGTCGCCGCTCGACCACCCGTTCACCCCGGCCCAACTCAGCCGCCTCGACGAGGCACTGACGATGGCAAGCCGCGAGACCGGCCTGCGGTTCAGCGTCTATCTCGGTGACCTCGGGGAGGACCCGAGCGGGCGCGTCGCCCAGTTGCACAGCGAGCTCGAGGGTTCCGGTGAGGCAGTGCTCGTGGCGGTCAGCCCGGAGCAGCGGGTGGTCGAGGTGCTCACCGGGGCCGAGGCGCGCGTGCGGCTGCCCGACCGCGGCGCCAAGCTCGCCGTCATGAGCATGCTGGCCTCCTTCAAGGAGAGCGACCTGCTCGGTGGGTTGCTCAGCGGCCTGCGGATGCTGGCCGACGAAGCCGGCGGGAGACACCGGACCCACTGACGCCCGCCCCCCCCGCGGCCGGGCGTCCGGGCCCGTTCGACGATCAGTACCAGGCCGAGCACGACCACGACCGCGACGCAGAATCCGCCGAGGGTGTCCGTCGGGTAGTGGCGCCGTTCCACGACGAGCCCGACGGCCACCGCGGTGGCCGTCAGCAGGACTCCGGCGCTGGCCACTATCGCCACGGCTCGTGATCCGAACACCCCGGTCACCAGGAGCGCGACGACAATCGCGACCGCTGTCGCGCCTGCCGTGTGGCCGCTGGGGAGGCTCGGGTGTCCCTCGATGGTCCGTCCGAGAGTCGGCTTCAGCACGGTCGTCAGCAGGCCGGTCAGCCCGGGGCCGGCGATCGCGACGACAGCCAGCGAGGTCCGCCGCAGCGCCAGGCAGATCATGGCGAGGACGACGGAGACCGTGATCACCAGTCGCGGATCGCCGAGCTGGACCGCTGCCCAGGTCAGGAGCGGGTACCCGGCCGTGTGATCGACGGCCGCTTCGGTGATCACCACGTCCAGGGTGCTGGGACCTGACATCCCGCTGTACCGCCACGCGAGCCCGGCTGCGACGGTCGCGCAGCAGGCGATCTGTACGGCGACAGGTCGCCGGGCCTCGGGCAGCAAGATCGGTGTGGGCACATCAGGGGGGTCGGCGATGTCCGGCCGGGCGTTACCGGACGAGGGCTGGTATCCCATCAGCGGCCATGTGTGCCGACCCACCAGGGGCCCCGGTAAGGCGCATCCAGGTCCTCCGCCGCTGTGACGGCGATCGACCGCCTACAGACCTGGGAGCCGACTTCGTGACCGCCTACCGCGTAGTCGAACCGGTAGCCGAGTGTCCGTTACCATCGGGCATTCACTAAAGTTAGGGATTCCCAGTCGAGTGGCCCTGTCGCATGCTGTAGTCGGAGGGCTACTTGTAGCAACCAGCGTTACACCGACGGATTTGAGGGCAGGATCACATGGGGGATTCGGTAGTCGAGCAGCCGGGAGGCGCATCGCCGCGTCGCGGACGTCGGGTCACGGCCGATGCGCCCGTGCTCACCCCTCCCACGGGGCTGTCCGCCGTCCCCGGTCTCGGCACGTCCATCCCGGCCCAGCGCACCGCTGGAGACCTGCGGCCCACGGTCCAGCCGCCTGCGCCGTCCGCCGTGGTCGAGCCATGTACCTGCGGGCACGCGCGGGCCGCACATGACCACTACCGGCGTGGCTCCGACTGCGGTGCGTGCGGCGCGGCCGATTGCGCCGAGTTCCGCCCCGAGGGCGGCCCGATCCGGCGGGCGCTGCGGAGGTTCGGCGGCACGGGCTGATCCCGTCCTGTGACGTTCACCGACGAGCCCGGCGGTGACCCCCGCCGGGCTCGATTCCGAGTCAGGGCCGGACGTCAGGGGCGGACCTGGCGGGCGAGCCACCCGCCCATCCCCGGTGAGAACATCGCCGCGGCCGCGGCCAACGCCAGCGCGGTGCCGATCGCGACGCATCCGATGCTCGCCGGCGAGGCAACGCCCACGAGTACCCACGCGTGCAGTAGTTGGGGCGCCAGGAGCAGGACCAGCACGCCGCGGGCCCAGCCCCGACCCGACCGCATCGCCGCGGCGAATCCCGCCTCCAGCAACGCGAGCAACATCCCGCCGCCGATCAGCACGGCGGAGGTGAGGACGACCACCCGGCCGCGGGTCGCGGCCGTCTCGTTCGGGTAGTCACGCTCGACGATGGCCAGGACGTCACCCTGGAAATCTCCGATCCCGAGTAGCGGGAGCGCCACCGCGACGAGGTAGAGCAGTGCCGCGGCGAGCCACAGTGCCCACGACACCGTGATCGCACGGGGACGGCGGATCGGCAGCGCCGACGGAGGGGTGCGGAACTCGAACTTGGGGCGCGTCGGCGGACCTGCACCCTGCGCCCGTGGATCCCCCTCCATCAGGTGGCCACGGTAGACGGTCGTTCAACCGCGCGTGGTCGCGTGGGCCGGTGCGAACCGGCCCCGCCGAACCTCATGGCGTCGGTCCGGTCGCCGGTTGGACAACCGGTGCCGTGTCAGCCGGAACCTGATCAGCTGGAGCGGGCTCAGGGGCGGGCCCGGGGCCCGGATCGGGAGCCGGAGCCGGATCGGGAGCCGGAGCCGGATCGG
>JBKJPD010000399.1:0-14109 GCA_046595345.1 Pseudonocardia sp. | reverse complement strand
ACCGGATCTGGCGGGTGCGTTCGGTTCGGGCAGCAGCAGGGTGCCGATCGCGGCGGCGAGCGGGAGCACCGCGGCGAGCCCGTACATCTGCCGTATCGACAGCTCGGCCGCGAGCAGGCCGGCCAGCACCGGCGCCGCGGCCAGCGCCGCCCTGGCAGAGCCCTGCATCAGGGCCAGCGCACTGGCCAGCGGCTGACCGCGCAGCCCCGACGCGAGATAGGCCGCGCTCGCGGCGAACGTGCCACCGAGCAGGCCCTGCGCGGCCAGAGCGGCCGCGAGCATCGGCAGGCTGTTCGCCACTGCGGCCAGGGTGAATGCGACCGCCAGCCCCAGCTGGGCCCGGATCAGCAGGGTTCGCCGCCCGTACCGGTCGGCGAGCCAGCCCCACATCGGTGCGGCGAGCGCCGTGCACAGCGTGGGCAGCACGTAGAGGACCCCCGCCCACCGGGCGTGCGGGTCGCCCAGCTCGGGCAGCAGTTCGGGCAGGAACGGGGGCAGGCCCAATGCGGCGAAGGCGGCCGAGCAGTGGGCGAGGGTCACCGCCGCGATGTGCCCGCGCCGCAGCCCGCCGCGCTGCTCAGCCACGTGGGGCAGCACGGGAGGCATCGAGGTAGTTGGGACCGCTGCGGCGGTAGTGCTTGTTGACGTCCGCGCATCCCAGGCGGGCCTTGGGCAGCAGGGTGCCGGCGGTGACCATCGCCTTGACCGGCCACCGGTCGGCGTCGAGTACGCCGTGGCGCAGCAGGTCGGCGGCGGCCACCGAGCCGGGGTCGGCGGGGTCGCACCAGCGCCGCGTGGCCGCCTCGATCCGGGCTCTGGCCAGGCTGAACAGCTGGGCGCGGCGGTCGGCGTCAGCCCCGGCGTGCTCGACGACCAGGGCGCCGACGCACAGGTGCAGGGTGATCGTGACGAACATGTCCGCCAACTCGCCGGGATCCGACACCGCCATCCGCCGGTCGTGGAAGGCCTCGGGACGCACCGGCAGCGGAGCGTCCGGGCCCAGTGCCGCCGCCAGCCGGGTGCAGTCGATACGGGCGCTGTCGTCGTCCTTGTAGACCAGCCGCAATCGCCCGCCCCCACCGATCGCGACGGTGATGTTCTGCTGGTGGGCCTCCAGCGCCACGCCGTAGCGCAGCCACAGCGCGACGTGCCAGTCCAGCAGCACCTCGAAATAGCGGTCGAACCATGAGGCGGCGTCGCCGCCGACGAGGCCGTCGAGCACGGTCGCGCCGGGGGTGTGCGGGTCGGGAGCGAGCAGCGCGGCGATCGGGATGAGGTGGTCGCCGGCCAGTTCGGCGGGGTAACGGCGGATCAGCACGGCCAACATCTCGTCGGTGCTGTCGATCCACTGCGACTCGTCGGCGAGCAACACACCGTGGCGCAGTCGCGGCTCTCGATCCAGGATCGCCCCGAGCAGACGGTGCACCGTGTCGCCGTCGGAAAGCGTGCCGGGGGTGATCGTCCGCCGGTTGCGCCGCCCGAGGGTGGCGGTCGCGAGCGGAAGCTTGAGATGCACGCCGGGGTGGTCGAGCAGCGCGACCGTGCGGGTGGACAGCGTCGGGGTGACGGCCAGCGCCGGGGCCGGGGCGATGGTGTGCAGGCCGCGCTCGGCGGTAAGTGGGTGGACGGGGACCGCGAGGTGGTCGGCGTCGGCTCCCGGCTCGGCCCCCAGCTCGGACGGGGACGGCCACCAGCCGGGTAGCCCGGCGGCCACGAGCCCGTCGGACATACGCAACCGGTCGCGCCGGATCACGGCCCAGCGCAGGGTGAACTGCGGGGCGAACTCCGGTGCGTAGCGGCGCAACGCCGTCTCGTCGAGGTCCCAGCGGCAGCGGCTGGTGGGGTGCACCGGGTGGTCGCGCAGGGCGGCCATCGCCTCGTGGCGCAGCAGCCCGGTGAAGCCGGTGGCCGGCGCCGCTGCGGCGAATCGGGCGTGCAGCCGTGGGCCCGCGGTCTCGTGCAGCCGCTGCGTCGCGAGGGTCTGGGCGCACTCGGCGGTGAAGTCGGCCCAGCCGGCCTCCGCATCGGGGTCGCCCGTCGGGGCGAGCGCGGCGAGCGCGCCGTCCAGCGTGCGGATCCGGGCTTGCCCATCCGGGCCGTCGAGCACCAGCAGCGGCCCGGCGACGGCGTGGTCGGCGAGGAAGCCGTCCGGGCGCACCGGCATCGTCACGGTGTATCCGCCGGGCAGCGGTGCCCGCCACCAGGCCGGGGCGGCGGGCAGGGTCAGGTCGCGCACGAGGGCGCCGGTGGTTGCGAGCCCGAGGTGGTCCTCGTACAGCAGCGTGTTGAGAACCCGCTGCAGCAGGCCGCGCTCGACCGGGTCGGTGGCGCTCGCGGCGCGGCCGCCGATAACGGCGAGGTATAGGTCGGCGGTCATGATGCCGCCTCCGTGGGAGGAAGGACGTCGGCGGTCACGATGCCGCCTCCGCGGGAGGAAGGACGTCGGCGGTCATGCGGGCGGGCGCGATCGTCCAGGACCCGGTGGCGAGGTAGTCCTCCAGCGCGGCGTCCACCCGGGTGGCTTCCGTGCCGATCGCGTGCACAACGGCGAGGTAGTCACGGTTGGTGCCGGTCACCCCGGCGGCGACGCCGAGCCCACGCAGCAGGCGGTGCCCCAGCCGGACCCCGCCGGGGAGCTCGCGGACACCCTCGGGTGGCGCGTCCATCAGCACGCCCGGCCGGTCGGCCAGCACGTAGTCGACCCGGGCGTGCCGAGCCACGCCGATCGGGTCGGGCAGGTCGGTGGGCAGCGGCTCGCCGCGGTGCAGCCGGATCAACGCCATGAAGAGGTCGACGCCGAGCAGGTCGGCGCAGATCAGGTCCATGCCGTCACCGATGAGCCGGTAGTTGACCTCGATGATCCGGGCACGCTCGCCGTGCATGACGAACTCGGTGTGGCACGCACCGAGACCGACCCCGAGCGCGTCGAGTTGGGCGCGCAGGTGGTGGTGTACCGCGGCGGGCAGCGCGGGGTCCCAGTCCAGCCGGATCTCGGCGAACTGCGGGTGCCCGCCCAGCGTGGTGCGCCAGGAGCCGAGGTGGTGTAGCGCCGTGCCGTCGCCGAGGGTTTCGTAGGTGCGTAGCTCGCCGGGCAGGTACTCCTCCGCGAGCAGGGTCTCCCCTGGCCGTCTGTCCCGGATCTCGGCCACCCGCGCCGCCAGCTCCCGGGCGTCGGCGACCAGCACGACATCCTCGCTGGCCACGCCCTCGCAGGGCTTGAGCACGACCGGGAACACGAGCTCGGCCTGCGCGACGTCGTCGGTAGGTGCGATCTCGATGCAGCCCACGGTGTCGAGCCCGGCTGCGGCGAGCGTCCGCCGGGTGAGGAACTTGTTCTTGCACCGTAGCGCTGCCGCCACCGGCTTTGTGGGCAGGCCGAGCAGCTCGGCCGCCAGCGCCGTCGGGGCCTGTAGGTGGTCGCTGTTGCTGAGCAGCGCGGTCGGGGCGCCGTAGCGCGGAGCCAGCGAGTGCACGCGGGCGGCGACGGCGGCTGCGTCGCGCACCGGTGCGGGCACGACGGCCTGCGGCGGGCAGGGGTGGCCGGTGTAGGCGGCCCGGTGGGCCTCGACGCTGTCGGTGAGCAGAACGACGGTCTCACCGAGCCGCGCGGCGGCTGGGAGGAGGCCGTGCGTCACCGCGTCGGTCGGGGGGAGCGCAGTCAGGTACAGCGGCACGAACGGTCTCCCTGGGTCGCCTAAGTGAGGTGAGGTTTACCTAATAGGTAGAGGATCGGCTCCGTCAAGTGAATGCATCGGTAACTCTCCGCACGCGTCCATGTTCATTCCGATGGGTTGTCTATGCAGCCTTGCCTAACTATGGTCAGGCTTTGCTGTGGCCCGACCGGGCCGAGATGAGCCGGAAGGGGACATGTGGTGTTCAAAGCCGGGCCGTCCGCCCTGCGTGCCCCGGTGCGGCTCGCGGCGGGCTGGATCGGCGCCCTCGCGTTGCTCGGAGCGGCGGTCCTGGCCAGCCTCTTCTTCGGCGGTCGCGTCCTCGCGCCCGCCGAGATCGTCGACGCGCTCCTCGGGTCCGATGGTGGAACCGCCGCACTGGTCGTCAGCGGTATCCGGATGCCGCGCACGCAGCTCGGGTTGCTGGCCGGGGCCGGGTTGGCGGTGGCGGGCGCGGTGATGCAGGGCATCACCCGCAACCCGATCGCCTCACCGAGCGTGCTCGGCATCAACGCCGGTGCGTCGTTCGCCGTGGTGGCGGGCATCTACGTGTTCGGCGTGTCGGCCCCGGCCGGGTACGCCGTCGCGGCGATCCTCGGTGCGACGTTCGCGGCCGTGGTCGCCTACGGGCTGGCCACCGCGGGCGCCCCCGCGGGTCCGACGCGACTGGCGCTGGCCGGCGCGGTCGTGGCCACCATGCTGTCGGCCTGGACCACCGCGGTGCTGGTGCTCTCCGGTCGGACGCTGGAAGAGGCCCGCTACTGGCTGGCGGGTTCGCTGGTCGCCCGCGACACCGGCGTCCTCGTGTACTGCGTGCCGCTCGTGGCAGCGGGCCTGCTGCTCGCGTTCGGGCTCGCCCGGGCCCTCGACGCGCTCGCGCTCGGTGACGAACAGGCGGTCTCGCTCGGCGTGCACCCGACCCGGATCCGGCTGCTCGGCGCGCTCGCCGTGGTGCTGCTCGCCGGTGCGTCGGTGGCGGCGGTCGGTCCGATCGGGTTCGTCGGGCTGGCCGTGCCGCATCTGGTGCGCCAGGTCATCGGTGGCGAGCACACCCGGCTGCTACCCGCCTGCGCCCTGATCGGCCCGGTCCTGCTGCTCGTCGCGGACGTGGTCGGCAGGCTCGTCGCCCGGCCCGCCGAGCTCGAGGTCGGCATCATCACGACGCTGATCGGCGCCCCGGTGCTGATTGCGCTGGCCCGGCGCAGCGGGATCGTCGGGGGAGGCGGGCGATGACCGTACACAGTGCACCGTCCACGGCGCGTCGGCAGGCGCCGTCGACGGCCCGGCGGACACCGGCCGGCATGCCGCCGCGGCGCGACACCGTCGCGCGCTGCCTCGTCGTGCTCGCACTGCTGGTCGTCGCCGTGGTCGCGGCGCTGGGCCTGGGAGACGTGGTCTTCTCGCCGGCCGAGGTACTCGGTGCGCTCACCGGCACCGCCGACGGCGGCACCGTCCTGATCGTCGTCGAGTTCCGGCTGCCGCGGGTGCTCGCCGGCACGCTGGCAGGGGGGTGTCTGGCGGCGTCGGGCGCACTGCTGCAGGCGCTGTTGCGCAACCCGCTCGCCTCACCCGACGTCGTCGGCGTCTCGCACGGGGCCGCGGCCGGGGCCGTGATCGCCCTGGCGGCCGGCATACCGGCCGCGCTGGTACCGGTGGGTGTGTTCACCGGGGCGCTGCTCACCGCGGCCGCGCTGGTCGCGCTGGCGTGGCGGCGCGGGCTGGACGGGGAGCGGATCGTGCTGGTCGGCATCGGGCTGGCCGCGCTCGCGCTGACCGTCGTGACCTGGGCGGTGGTGACGTTCCCGATCACCGTCGCCCAGCAGGCGCTGCTGTGGACGACCGGCTCACTGGCCGGGCGGACGTGGACCGAGGTCGGCATCTCGGCGGTGGCCGCGGTGGTCCTGCTGCCGCTCGCGCTGGTGCAGCTGCGCAGGCTCGCGATCCTCGATCTCGGCGACGAACTGGCCCACTCGCTCGGGCTTCCCCCGGATCGGGCCCGACTGTTGTTGCTGCTCACGGCTGTGGTGCTGGCCGCAACAGGCGTCGCGCTCGCCGGTCCGGTCGCGTTCGTCGCGCTCGGGGTGCCGCACCTGGCGCGGGCCTGTTCCGGGCGGCGGTCCCGGCCCGCGGTGCCGTCGGCGGGGATCCTGCTGCTCGGGGTGCTGCTCGGCGCCGTGCTCGTGGTGGTCGCCGACGTGATCGCCGGTTCGGCGCTCACCCGCCCGATACCGGTCGGTGTGGTCACCGCGACGCTCGGCGCGCCGTGGCTGTGCTGGCTGCTGGTGCGCGGGGCCCGCGCCGAACGGACGTCCGGGCGGGTGAGCGCATGACCCTCGTCGCCACCGGACTCACGCTGGCCTACCCCGGCCGGATCGTTCTCGACGGCATCGACCTGACCATCCCGCCCGGCCGGATCACCGCGGTCGTCGGACCCAACGGTGGCGGCAAGTCGACGCTGCTGCGCGCGCTCGCCGGGATCGCCCGACCCGCTGCCGGCGAGGTGACCCTGGACGGCACCCGTCTGCGCCGGCTACCGCCCAAGCAGCTCGCCCGCAGGCTGGCCATGCTGCCGCAGTCCCCGGTCGTGCCGACGGGCGTGTCGGTGGAGGCGCTCGTGCGCCGCGGGCGGCACCCGCACCAGCGGTTCCTCGCGCCGTGGTCCGACGGCGACCAGCAGGCCGTGGACGCCGCGCTGGACCGCACCGACCTCGCCGACCTGCGCGCCCGTCCGGTCGAGCAGCTCTCCGGCGGGCAGCGTCAGCGCGCCTGGATCGCGCTGGCGCTGGCCCAGGGCACCGAGTATCTGCTGCTCGACGAGCCGACCACCTTTCTGGATCTGCGCTATCAGCTCGACGTGCTCGACCTGCTGGCGCAGCTCAACGACGACGACGGCGCCACCCTGGTCCTGGTGCTGCACGACCTGGCGCAAGCCGCCCGCTACGCCGATCACCTGGTGGTGGTGCACGACGGCCGGATCGCCGCGGCGGGCCCGCCGGCGCAGGTGCTGACCGAGGAACTGGTCGCCGACGCCTTCGGGGTGCGCTGCCGGGTTGTTCCCGATCCCACCTCGGGCACCCCGCTGGTCCTGCCGATCCCCCGTGAACGCCGCCCGGCGCCCGCCCGCGCCTGAGATTTCCCGCACCCACCGAGGAGACCCGTCGATGTCGCACCCTGTTATCCGCACCTGTGCCGCCCTGGCCACGGCCGGTTTACTCGCCCTCAGCGCCGCCTGCGGCGGGGGCGCCGCCGTGCCGTCCGCGGCCCCGGCTGCCCCGGTGGATGCGGCATTCCCCCGGACCGTCACGACCGCCAAGGGCGAGGTGACGATCCCGAAGCGGCCCGAGCGCGTCGTCGTGCTGGACACCGCCGAGCTGGACTCCGTCACGCTGCTGGGGATCACGCCGGTCGGCGCCATCCCGGCGCACCTGTCCGACGCCGCCGAGTTCCCGGCCCACCTGCGGGCGGCCACCCGCGGCACCACCATCGTGGGCACCAGCGTCGAGCCCAAGCTCGACGTGATCGCCTCGCTGCGGCCCGACCTCATCCTGTCCAGCAAGGTCCGCCACGACAAGATCTATGACCAGCTCTCACGCATCGCGCCGACGGTGTTGACCGAGACCACCGGCGCGCCGTGGAAGGCCAACCTCGCTCTGCACGCCAGGGCCCTGGGCCAGGAGGCGAAGGCTGCCGGGCTGCTCGCCGACTACGAGGACCGGGCCCGCCGGGTCGGCGCGGCGATCGTGGCGGCGAACGGCGGGCGGGCGCCCACCGTATCGGTCACGCGCTTCATGGCCGGCAAGATCCGGATGATGCAGCGGGCCAACTTCCCGGGCATCGTGCTCGCCGATGCGGGACTGGCCCGCCCGCCGTCGCAGGACGCGGAGGAGTTCGACAACGAGATCGGTCCCGAGCTGATCGACCAGGCCGATGCCGACGCGGTGTTCGTGACGACTGCGGTGTCGCCGGAGAAGTCGCAGAAGCAGGCCGCCCAGTCCAGTCCGCTGTGGGCGCAGATGTCCGCGGTCCGGGGCGGGAAGGTCTTCGACGTCAAGGACGAGATCTGGCTCTCGGGCATCGGGGTGCAGGCCGCGCACCTGATACTCGACGACCTCGCCGCTGCGTTCGGCGTGGACCCGATGCGCTGATCGGAGGCCGCGGTCCCGCACTGGCGATCATAGTTAGTAACCGTTAACCTCGGTGGTGATCGCCGACCGAGGGAGGACCATTGGGCGTCGCCACGTCCGGCCCCGTGGGTAGTGCAGGCGGAGCGCGCATCAACGCGGTGCTCGGGGGCACCGCGGACCCGTCCGGGGAGGCCGGGGCTCGCAACGACACCGCGCACCGGGCGCTCGTCGCCGACCTGCGCTGCCATCTCGGCGCCGCCCGCCTCGGTGGCCCGGAGCGCTCCAGGGTGCGACACGTCGAGCGCGGAAAGCTGCTGCCCCGCGACCGCGTCGATTCCCTCGTCGACCCCTCGTCGCCGTTCCTGGAGCTGTCCCCGATGGCGGCCCACGATATGTACGACGGTGACGCCCCGGGTGCCGGAATGATCACCGGGGTGGGGCGGGTGGCCGGGCGCGAGTGCGTGATCGTCGCCAACGACGCCACCGTCAAGGGCGGCACGTACTACCCCATGACGGTCAAGAAGCACCTGCGCGCGCAGGAGGTGGCCCTGCACAACCGGCTGCCCTGCATCTATCTCGTCGACTCCGGGGGCGCCTACCTCCCCGAACAGGACAGTGTGTTCCCCGACCGCGAGCACTTCGGCCGGATCTTCTACAACCAGGCCATGATGTCGGGCCTCGGCATCCCGCAGATCGCCGCCGTGCTCGGCTCGTGCACCGCGGGCGGGGCGTATGTGCCGGCGATGAGCGACGAGGCCGTGATCGTCCGCAATCAGGGCACGATCTTCCTGGGGGGCCCGCCGCTGGTGAAGGCCGCGACCGGCGAGATCGTCACGGCCGAGGAGTTGGGCGGCGGCGACCTGCACTCCCGGGTCTCCGGCGTCACCGACCACCTGGCGAACGACGACGCGCACGCCTTGGCGATCGTCCGCTCGATCGTCGCGACGCTGGGCCCACGCGCGGCGCGGCCGTGGGAGGTGCTCCCGACGGAGGAGCCGGCCGTGGACCCCTCGGAGCTCTACTCCGTGGTGCCCACCGACTCGCGCACCCCCTACGACGTGCGCGAGGTGATCGCCCGGATCGTCGACGGTTCGCGTTTCCACGAGTTCAAGTCCGAGTACGGGACGACGCTGGTCACCGGCTTCGCGCGGCTGCACGGGCACCCGGTCGGGATCGTCGCGAACAACGGGATCCTGTTCTCCGAGTCGGCGCTCAAGGGGGCCCACTTCATCGAACTGTGCGACCAGCGCGGCATCCCGCTGGTGTTCCTGCAGAACATCTCCGGGTTCATGGTCGGCCGGGAGTACGAGGCGGGCGGCATCGCGAAGAACGGCGCGAAAATGGTCACCGCCGTGGCGTCGACGCGCGTCCCCAAGTTCACCGTGGTCATCGGCGGCTCGTTCGGTGCCGGGAACTACTCGATGTGCGGACGGGCCTACTCGCCCCGGTTCCTGTTCATGTGGCCCAGCGCCCGCATCTCGGTGATGGGTGGTGAACAGGCCGCAATGGTGCTCTCCGCCGTGCGCAGCGCGAACGACCCCGAGCCCGAGGACGCCTTCACGGCCCGGATCCGTGCCCAGTACGAGCACCAGGGCCACCCGTACTACTCCACGGCCCGGATCTGGGACGACGGCGTGATCGACCCCAAGGATACGAGAACGGTACTGGGCCTGGCACTGAGCGCCGCCGCCAACGCCCCGATGGAGGCGCCGCATTTCGGCGTCTTCCGGATGTGACCGCCGTGCCCCTCGCCCACCCGACCGGTGATCACCGCCACGAGAACGCTGGAGACGCCCGTGTTTGACACCGTGCTCGTCGCCAACCGGGGCGAGATCGCCGTGCGGGTCCTGCGAACCCTGCGGCTGCTGGGCGTGCGGTCCGTCGCCGTCTACTCCGATGCCGACGCCTCCGCGCCACACGTCGCCCTCGCCGATGTGGCGGTGCGGATCGGGCCGGCGGCGGCCGCGCAGAGCTATCTCTGCATCCCCGCCGTGATCGAGGCCGCGAAGGCCACCGGCGCGCAGGCGATCCACCCCGGCTACGGGTTCCTCTCCGAGAACACCGCGTTCGCCACCGCCTGTGAGGACGCCGGCATCGTGTTCGTCGGGCCGCCCGCGTCGGCGATCGAGGCGATGGGCGACAAGATCCGCGCCAAGCAGACCGTCGCGAAGGCCGGCGTCCCGGTCGTCCCGGGCTCGGACGGCGCGGGCCTCGACGACGCCGCGCTCACGCTCGCGGTCGAGGACGTCGGTTACCCGGTGCTGCTCAAGCCCAGCGCGGGCGGCGGCGGCAAGGGGATGCGCGAGGTGCACCACCCGGACGACCTCGCCGACGCGATCACCAGCGCCCGGCGCGAGGCCCGCGGCTCGTTCGGTGACGACACATTGCTCGTCGAGCGGCTGGTCAGCACGCCACGGCACATCGAGATCCAGGTGATGGCCGACCAGTACGGCAACGTGATCCACCTCGGCGAACGGGAATGCTCGCTCCAGCGGCGGCACCAGAAGATAGTCGAGGAGGCACCGTCGGCGCTGCTCACCCCGCAGCAGCGGGAGGCGATGGGCGCCGCGGCAGTCGAGGCGGCGCGGGCGGTGGGTTACACCGGCGCCGGGACGGTCGAGTTCATCGTCGGTGCCGACGGGGCGGTCGGGGAGGATCTCCCGTTCTTCTTCATGGAGATGAACACCCGGCTGCAGGTGGAGCACCCGGTCACCGAGTTGGTGACCGGGCTCGACCTTGTCGAGCTGCAGTTGCGGGTGGCCGCGGGCGAGCCGCTGCCGATCACGCAGGACGACGTGGTGCTGCGCGGCCACGCCGTCGAGGTCAGGGTCTACGCCGAGGATCCCGCTGCCGGGTTCCTCCCCACCGGCGGGCGGATCCTGGCCCTGCGCGAACCGCAGGGCACCGGCATTCGCGTCGACTCCGGGATCGCCGAGGGCGGCCTCGTCGGGAGCGACTACGACCCGATGCTGGCCAAGATCATCGCCCACGGCGCCGACCGCGCCGAGGCCCTCCGCCGCCTCGACTCGGCCCTGCGCGACACGGTGCTGCTCGGGCTCGATACCAACATCGGCTTCCTGCGTGCCCTGCTCGCCGACCCCGACGTCCGTGCGGCGCGGCTGGACACCGGGCTCGTCGGCCGCCGTGTCGCGCAGTGGACGGTGGCGACGCTGCCCGATGACGTGCTCGCCGCGGCAGCCGTGCACGCGCTGCTCGAACTCGAGCCCCGGGGCCCCGTCGTCGACCCGTTCGAGATCCCCGGCGGCTGGCGCGTCGGGGAACCCGCGTGGACGACCTGGCGGATGCTCGTGGCAGGCCACGAGCCCGTCACCGTGCGCATCCGGGGACGCGCGGGCGATGCGGAGGTAGCGGTGGGGGACGCCGCGCCGATCCCGGCCACCGGTCGTTGGCTAGGCGATGCGCTGACCGTCTCCTTCACCGGCGTGTCCCGCACCTACGCCTGCGCGGTCGACCACAGCGCGGGCACCACGCTCTGGATCGGCCGCGACGGGCTCGCGTGGGGTGTCCGGGAGCAGGCGCCGCTCGATGCGGCGGCCACGGCGACGGTAGGCGCCGGCGGGCCCGTGCTCTCCCCGATGCCCGGCACCGTCACCGTCGTCGAGGTCACCGAGGGCCAGCAGGTGGCTGCGGGGGACCGGCTCGTGGTCGTCGAGGCCATGAAGATGGAGCACGTCCTCACCGCACCCGTCGACGGCGTGGTGCGCGAACTACGGGCCCGGGCGGGCGCCACCGTCGCCCGCGACGCGGCCCTCCTGACCATCGAACCCAACGCGTCGGACACCGGCGAGAAGGACTGATCATGGCTGCGTTCGATCCTTTCGGCAGACTCAGCGAGGAGCACCAGGCACTGCGGACGACGGTCGAGGACTTCGCACGCAAGGAGGTCGCGCCGGTCATCGGCGACCTCTACGAGCGCGGCGAGTTCCCCTACGACCTCGTGACGAAGATGGGCGCGATGGGCTTGTTCGGCCTGCCGATCTCCGAGGAGTTCGGCGGCATGGGCGGCGACTACTTCGCGCTGTGTCTCGCACTGGAGGAGCTCGCCAGGGTCGACTCATCGGTGGCGATCACCCTCGAAGCCGGTGTTTCGCTGGGTGCCATGCCGATCTACCGGTTCGGCACGCAGGCCCAGAAACAGGAGTGGCTGCCCGCAATGGCAGCCGGGGAGCGGCTGGGCGCCTTCGGGCTCACCGAGCCCGGCGGCGGTTCCGACGCGGGAGCCACCCGCACTACAGCGACGCTCGACGGCGATGAATGGGTGATCAACGGCTCCAAGGCGTTCATCACCAACTCGGGCACCGAGATCACCTCCGTCGTCACGGTCACCGCGATCACCGGCGGGCCCGATGCCGCCGGCCGCAAGGAGATCTCGGCGATCATGATTCCGGCCGGGACGCCGGGCTTCCGCGTGTCGCAGAAGTACTCGAAGGTCGGCTGGTCGGCGAGCGACACCCGCGAGCTGTTCTTCGACGACGTGCGCGTGCCGGTGGCGAACCTGGTGGGTGAGCGCGGTCGCGGCTACGCGCAGTTCCTCTCGATTCTCGATGAGGGGCGCGTCGCGATCGCGGCGCTGTCCGTCGGGCTCGCCCAGGGCTGCGTGGACGAGTCGGTGCGCTACGCCCACGAGCGCGAGGCGTTCGGCCACAAGATCGGGCACTACCAGTCGATCCAGTTCATGATCGCCGATATGGAGGTCCGCGCGCACACCGCCCGGCTGGCCTACTACGCGGCGGCGGCGAAGATGCTGCGTGGCGAGCCGTTCAAGAAGGAGGCCGCGATCGCAAAGCTCGTGGCCTCCAATGCGGCGATGGACAACTCACGGGCGGCCACCCAGGTCTTCGGTGGCTACGGCTTCATGAACGAGTACCCGGTGGGCCGGTTCTACCGGGACGCCAAGATCCTGGAGATCGGCGAAGGCACGAGCGAGGTCCAGCGCATGCTCATCGCGCGGGAGCTCGGGCTGTAGCCCCCCGACTCGTCAGGCCGGGTCGAGGCCGGCTCGCGGTCCGGAACGATGAACGAGGCGCGGGTGCCCGCACGGTGCGCCCGCCGATCAGCTCCGGATGTGATCGCGGTACCGTCCGCGCCGAGACTTCGGGAGGCGCTCATGGCCAACTGGGACGACCTCGTGTCCTTCGTACGGATGCGCTACGAGGTGATGCGGCATGCCGACGGCGAGCTCTGGTTCAACTTCCCCACCACGGGGGATCGGACCCAGATCGTGGCCGTGCGTCAGGTGACCGGTGAGGACGACCACCCCTGGGTGCAGATCACCTCACCGGTGGGCCGTGTCGCGGAGATCGACCTCGCCGCGATGTTGGAGATGGCCGGGCAGTCCGTCGCAGGCGGTGCGGTCGCGGAACGCGGTCTGGTGCTGTTCCGCCACTCCATCCCGCTGGGTGACGCGGGGCTGGGCGGGTTCGACCGGCCGTTCCGGCTCGTGGTCGAGGTGGCCGACCGGCTCGAACTCGAGCTCACCGGCCGGGACGACCACTGAGCCGGGACGATCACTGGGCCGGGACGATCACTGGGCCGGGACGACCACTGGGCCGGGACGACCACTGAGCCGGGACGGCTACTGATCCCCATGTTCGAAGGTTTCGAGCCGGTGCGGTGCACCACCGACGGCGTGACGGTGCGCGGGGTGCGGGCCGGTTCGGGCCCGCCGGTGCTGCTGCTGCACGGTTTTCCGCAGACCTCCGCGATGTGGCACCAGCTCGCGCCAGAACTGGCACGGCAGCACACGGTGGTGGCGGCCGACCTGCGCGGCTACGGGGACTCCTCGCGGCCGGAGTCCGGTGGCGACCACGCCGGGTACAGCTTCCGCGCGATGGCGGGCGATCAGGTGGCGCTGATGGCGTCGCTCGGATTCGGCCGGTTCGCGGTGGTCGGGCACGACCGCGGCGCCCGTGTGACGCACCGGATGGCACTGGACCATCCTGGCGCGGTCACCCGGCTGGCGGTCCTCGACATCCTGCCGACCGAATACGTCTACGCCACGGTCGACCGGGCCCTTGCGACGGCCTACTACCACTGGTTCTTCTTCATCCAGCCCTTCGACCTGCCGGAACGGTTGATCGCGGCCGACCCGATCCACTACCTGCACACGCTGCTGGGCGGCTGGGGCAGCAGCCTGGACGCGTTCGCGCCCGCGGCGCTGGCCGCATACGAGCGCAGCTTCGCCGACCCGGACGTCCGGCACGCGATGATGGAGGACTACCGCGCGGGCGCGTCGATCGACCTGGAGCACGACCGTACCGACGCGGGCCGCCGGGTCGAAGCACCGCTGCTCG
>JBKJPD010000552.1:0-11782 GCA_046595345.1 Pseudonocardia sp. | reverse complement strand
AGCGGGCTCCCCAGACGCTCGACGCTCGACGCCGGATCCCTCGACCCGTCGGCCACCACTGTCGTTGTACCCGCCCCGCGAGCCCGCCAAACCCTACCGGCAACGATCGCAAGCCGGTCGTCAGGAAGAAGTCGGCCCGTCACGCGAAAGGTGGCCGCGGCCGCTCTCGCTTCGCCCGACGGCCGGGCCGTCATCGGACATCGACAGGCCGGCGTCCCGATCGTCAGGTGTTCGTCGGTCGGGAGCGCGCGCGGAGCCGGGTTGGTGGCCGGCGGCGATCGGGGGATGCTTCGCCTCGTGGTGGAGAGCATCGAGCCGTTCGGGTTGACCCTCCTCGTCGTGGCGGTAGCGGTGTCCGTCGCGCTGCTGTCCAACAGGATCAGCAGCCGGCTGCGCATTCCCGCGCCGGCGATCTTCCTGATCGGGGCGGCTGCCGCCTCCGACTTCATCCCGGCGCTGGGCGTGCTCTCGGTCGACGTCGTCGACAAGATCGTCACCGTCGCGCTGATCATGATCCTCTTCGACGGCGGGATGGGCATCGGCGTCCGCAAGTTCCGGGTGGCGGTGACCCCGATCCTCGTCGTGGGAGTCGTGGGGACGCTGCTGACCGCGGGGGCGATGGCCGCGCTGGCGCACGTGCTGTTCGGGATGGCCTGGCCGCTGGCACTGCTGCTGGGCACCGCGCTCGCGCCGACCGACCCGGCGGTCGTGTTCTCCGTGCTGGGCAACCGGGAGGTCCGCGGCCGTGCCGGTGTGATCATCAAGGGGGAGTCCGGGGCCAACGACCCGGTCGGCATCGCCCTGCTCCTGAGCCTGCTCGCGCTGGGCGGCGATCTGAACGTCGGTGCGATCGGCTCCGTGGCGGGCACGTTCGCCGTGCAGATGGTCGTCGGCGCAGCGGTCGGCGTCGGGGGCGGATGGCTGATGCTGCAGGCGATCCGGCGGTTGCCGCTGCCCAGCGAAGGGCTCTACCCGCTGCGGACGCTGGCCATCTCGGTCCTGCTCTATGGCCTCGCCACGGTGGCAGGCGGGTCGGGCTTTCTCGCGGTGTTCATCGCCGGGATCGTGCTGGGTGACGCCCGGGCGCCGTTCAAGCGGGAGATCGAGCGGTTCCACTCCTCGCTCGCGGGCCTGGCCGAGATCATCGCCTTCGTGGTGCTCGGCCTGACGGTGTCGCTGCGCGGGGTGATCAGCAGCGGCACGTGGTGGGTGGGGCTCGTGCTCGCCGTGCTCCTGGCGTTCGTCGTTCGACCGCTCCTGGTCGGTCCGCTCCTGCTGGCGGTGCGGCTGACGGTCGGGGAACGGGTGTTCGTGCTGTGGTCCGGCCTCAAGGGGGCGGTGCCGGTCCTGCTCGGGACTTACATCCTCGCCGGTGGCAGCGTAGCGGACCGGCTCGCTTACGACGTGATCTTCGTGGTCGTGGCGTTCTCGGTGGTGGTGCAGGGCGGGCTCGTGCCGACGGTGGCCTCGTGGTGCAAGGTACGGATGGACCATGTCGAACCACGGCCGTTCGCGCTGGGGGTGCGCCTGCGCGACCACCCGGAGGCGGCGCGTCAGTACCGGGTGGGTGCGGGAGCTCCCGCAGAGGGGCGCACGGTTGAGCAGCTCCACCAGCGCGAGAGCGTGTGGATCAGCGTGGTCGTCCGGGACGGCGTTCCGGTGCAGCTGAGCGGGGACACCGTGCTGGAGGCCGACGACGAGGTGCTGCTCCTCGCGGAACCGCCGGCCGAGCCGGACCCCCTGTTCGACTCGCCCTGAGGCCTGCCGAAGGTCCGGGAGCCGCTGCTGTCGATGCTCCCGTCGTCGTCGGGGAGGTCGCGGCCGTGAACGGTCTGGTCGATGCCATTGCGCTGATCGCGTCGTTCGTCGTCGTGATCGGGATCCTGAGCCGCTCGAACCACGCCGGGCGTCCGCCCGAGGGGTTGCCGCCGCGTTCGGCCGACGAACGGCCCGACCTCACCTGATGGGACGGATCGCCGGGAACGTGGCGCCGACGGCTGCGGATCGCGCGGCGGCGTCGATCTCCGCCATCGCCGGCGTTTGGGCGCGAGCTGGCTCGCCGTGCCGCCCTACGTCGACGCGGTCGTGTCACCCGCCGACACCGGGCTGACCTACACGACCGTCACCTCGCGGCTGTCCTACGCGATGGCGCGCAACGGCAACGTTCCGTCCGCGCTGGCCCGTGCTGTCGTTCGGCTCGGGCCCGATGGCGCTGGTCGCGCTGCGCAGGCAGCTGCCCGTCCGGGAGCGGCGGTTCGTCCTGCGCGGCGGGATCGTCGTGTCGTTCGTGGCGTTCTGGTCGCCCAATCTGATCGTCCACTGGTCGGGCTGGGACATCAACGGGAAGGCACGGCATGTGGGTCGCCGCACTGGTGCCCGACGAGACCGACGGCACGGAGACGCTTACCGACGGGGGCCCGGGCGGATACCGCGTGAGGAAGGCACCATCTCGCTCGCCCGAACGTCGCAAGGACAGGTCCCGACCCATGACGCCATCTGCACCCGACCCGGACGCGCCAGGCACGCTCCCGTCCCGGGAACGGGCCATCCTGGCCGACATCGCGACCGAGCCGGCCGCCGATGACGACCTGGCCGGACGTATGGCGCGCGGACACCGGCCGTCCCCGATCGCGGGGGTCTGGGCCGGTCAGGTCACGTTGCTCGTCGCCGCGCTGGCATCGCCGGGCAACGGGATCCGTGCGAGGTGGTTCTCGCGCAGGACGCACACCGTCGGGCGGGCCGCGAACAGGATCGAGCCGACGAGGAACAACCACGTGGCCGGAAACTGCTGGGAGGGATAGAAGAAGAGCACGCTGCCGACGACGAACGCCACGGCCGCGGCGAACTCGACGAGCGTGTAGATCTTCTGGTATCGCCCGTACACCTCGCGGTGGCGCGGGCTTGCGGTGGCGGCGCGGGGATCGAAAATCGCGGGGCGGGTGATGGCGGCGCCTTCCGGTTCCGGGGTGGGTTGGCTACGGAGTGGCGGCCCGGGTCATTGTTGCGACCTCGCCCGTCGACCGGGGCGGCCCGGCGGGGGATGCCGCGACCTGCACGGCCGCGTAGGCGGCGAGCACGTCGCGGTGGTCGAGCCAGCCGACCGGTTCCGAGGCGTCGGCCGGCACCACCGGCAGGCCGGTCGTCACGTACTCGTGCAGCAAGGACACCGCGTCGTGGAGGCTGTCGCCGGGCCGGAGCGTCGGGAGCCGGACAGCCCGGTCGTCGGCCGTGACGTCGGCCCCGTCCGGCGTGTCGCCGTCGGTGCTGAGAACGGCGCCGAGGTAGCCGTCGGGGCCGCGCACCGGCAGCGCGCCGTAGCGGGAGTTGCCGAGGCGCCGGGCGATCTCGGCGGGCGGGGTTTCCGGGCCGACCGGTTCGGGCACCGGCCGCATGGCCTGTTCGACGGTCATCGTGCGCAGCAGGTCCGGGGTCTGGTCGGCATCGATGTCGACTCCGCGGCGCAGCAGTTTGAGCGTGTAGATCGTCTTGTGGGAGACGAGGTGACTGATGCCGGTGGCCAGCGCCACGGCGGTCATCAGCGGCAGGATGATCGAGTACTGCCCGGTCAGCTCGAACACGATGACCAGCGCGGCGATGGGCGCGTGGCTGGCGCCCGCGAACACCGCGGCCATCCCGATGAGGCCGTAGGCGCCGGGGGAGATGTCCAGCGCGGGGAAGGCGGCCTGCATGGCGAGCCCGAACGCGGTGCCGGCCATGGCCCCGATGAACAGTGACGGGGCGAACACGCCCCCGGAGCCGCCGATGCCGATCGTGAGGCTGGTGGCGATCATCTTGCCGACCAGCAGGACGATCAGGAACCAGATGGCGTACTTGCCCTCGATGCCGTTCTCGAGCACGGGATAGCCGACACCGTACATCTGCGGCAGGAGCAGCAGCAGCCCGCCGAGCAGGAGCCCGCCGACCGCGGGGCGCAGCCACTCGGGGCCGCGCCAGAGCCAGTCGCAGGCGTCCTCGATGAGGTAGAGGACGCGGGCGAAGGCCCAGCCGAGCAGTCCCGCGCCCAGGCCGAGCGCTGCGTAGAGCAAATACTCCAGCGGCGAGTGCAGCGAGAAGGCGGGCAGGACCAGGAAGGGCGCGCTGCCGAGCACGGTGCGTCCGACGACCGAGGCGGTGACCGAGGAGAGCACGACGACGCCGAAGGCCTCGGGGGTGAAGGTGCGCAGGATGAGTTCGAGGGCGAAGAACACTCCGGCGATGGGGGCGTTGAAGGTGGCGGCGATGCCGCCGGCGGCGCCGCAGGCCACCAGCAGCCGGATCCGGTGCGGCGGGACCCGCAGCCACTGGCCGATCGAGGAGCCGAGCGCGGAGCCGATCTGGACGATGGGTCCCTCGCGGCCGACCGATCCTCCCGACCCGATGCACAGCGCCGAGGCCAGCGACTTGACGATCGCCACGCGGACGGGGATCCGTCCACCGTTGCGGGCGACGGCGAACATCACCTCCGGAACCCCGTGGCCGCGGGCCTCGGGCGCGAACCGATTGACCAGCGGGCCGTAGATCAGCCCGCCGAGCACCGGGGCCAGGAGCAGGAACCACACACCGAGCCCGGGCAGATGCGGGTTGGCGACCCGGCCCGCGTCGCTGTAGTCGGCGGTGCCGGTGAAGAACTCGGTGAACCCCAGGATGAGGTAGCGGAACACGACCGCGCCAAGGCCGGCGCCCGCGCCGACGATCACGGCGAGCCCGACCAGGCCGGGTGACGAGTCGCGCAGCCAGTCGTGCCCCCTGCCCGTCAGGACTCGCAGCCTCGCGGGAACGGCACCGGTCGTCATTGCATGCATTCGGCTATGTTTGCATAGAGCAATGAGATTCCGGTCGGTGTAGTGGCGTGCTGCACTGCACTTCCGGCCCGTACCGGGCGACGTGAGAGGGTGGCCCCGGTGAGTGAACCGTCGCCGGATTCGGCGCCTGCGGCAGTCCCGGGCGCGGAGCTGGTGGACGCCGTGATGACGGCGAGCCGGGTGCTGGTGGCGGTCGCAGCGCGGTCGCTGGCCGCGGCCGGGGAGGTCACGCTCCCGCAGTACCGGGCTCTGGTGGTGCTGGCGACGCGCGGACCGCAGCGGGGTATCGATCTCGCGGAGGCGCTCGGGGTGAACCCGTCGTCGGCCACCCGGTTGCTCGATCGGCTCGCGCGGGGCGGGTTGATCCGGCGTACCCGGTTGCGTGCGGACCGCCGGGCCGTGCGTGTGGCGCTCTCACCGGCGGGGCGCGATCTGGTCGCGGAGGTGACGCAGCGGCGTCGCCACGAGGTCGAGCGGCTGCTCCAGGCGCTGCCGGCCGAGCAGCACCAGCTGGTGGTCACCGCCCTGCACGCGATCGCCGAGGCGGCGGGCGAGGCGCCCGAGCATGATCTCGCCGTCGGCCTCGGCTGGTAGTGGCCCACACCCGACCATCTCGTGAGACCCGGAGGCGATCCGACGTCCGCACCCATCACCCGCCTGACCTCGGCAGATCCGCCCACTTCCCGTCGTTACGAGATCCTGGTCGGCGGAATGACCTGTGCCGCCTGCGCGTCGCGGGTGGAGCGGAAGCTCGACAAGCTCGACGGTGTCGCTGGGACCGGGTGGGCGAGGAGCTCGCCGAGTTCGGGGCAGAGGGCGCGGTGCTGTTCCTGCACGACGCCGGCCTCGTGGCCCGCTACGCCGATGTCGGGGGCCATGACCTGCCCGTGGCGTTGCAGGGCGCCGCCCTACGCGAGCTCCGCATGGGCTGTGGCTGCTGTGTCCGTCGGCGACGGCGACGGGCACCCCGCAGCTACGCCGTGATCACGGGAAGTCTGGTGCTCACCAAGACCTTCCAGGAGAAGCGGATCCGCATCGCGTTCAAGCCCGCCGATGAACGATTCGAGGTGGCCGATATCGCGATCGACCGCGAACCCGGGTTCATTTCGGACATCGGCGTGCTGTGGGGTCCGGGCTATCGCTGGGCAGTCGGCCGATTTCGATGATCGCGCATCGGTGGGGATTCTCCGGCGCGAGCCGTTTCACTCGCACCTTCAGAGCCCACTACGGCAGCTCGCCGAGCGACTACTGCTGTGCGAACCAAGGCCTCGGCGAGGCTGGCGCACCGGTTCAAGTGCCTGTCGCGGCAGTTCAAGGCGCTGCCGCTCGCGAGTCTGAGACTGGGGCCACAGCGGCCCAGGGCTGAGCCGGACCACATCTCCTGGGTCGACCGTATTGATCCAGGAGGAATTGACGATGGCTCGTCGCGATGTTGAGTTCGACGCGGAAGGCGTGATCCTGCGCGGGTGGTTCTACCCGGCTGAGGGAGCCGGCGCAGCAGCGCCCACGGTGGTGATGGCGCACGGCTTCTCCGCGGTGAAGGAGATGTACCTCGACTCGTTCGCCGAGACGTTCGCCGCCGCCGGGCTGAATGCCCTGGTGTTCGACAACCGCAACTTCGGGGCCAGTGACGGGGAGCCCCGTCAGGAGATCGATCCGTGGGCGCAGGTCCGCGACTACCGCCACGCCATCACCTACGCGAGCACCCTGCCCGAGACCGACGCCAACCGGATCGGGATCTGGGGCAGCAGCTACTCCGGCGGGCACGTCCTGGTGGTGGCCGCGATCGACCGCCGCGTGAAGGCTGTCGTGAGCCAGGTTCCGCTCGTGAGCGGGCATGACAACCTGCGGGCCCTGGTCCGCGCGGACTTCATCGCCGGGTTCCGCGAGATGTTCGACAACGACCGCCTCGCCCGCTTCCGGGGAGACCCGCCGGCGATGGTTCCGGTCGTCGACGCGGACCCGCTAGCCCCGTCCGCGCTACCCACGCCGGACTCCTACATGTGGTTCACCGAGACCGCCAAGAGCCGCGCGCCGTCGTGGAAGAACGAGGTGACGTTGCGCAGCGTGGAGATGTTCACCGAGTACGAGCCCATCAGCTACATGCCCTACATCAGCCCGACCCCGTTGCTGCTGATGCCCGCACTCGGGGATCACCTCACTCCCTCGGAATTGGCGATCGCCGCCTACGAGAAGGCCCGCGAGCCCAAGAAGCTCAGGATTCTGCCCGGCGGCCACTTCGACGCCTACGGCAAGGGCTTCGACGTTGCCAGCGGCCCGGCCCGGGACTGGTTCGTCGAGCACCTGGCGCCCTGACTCCACCCTGCACAGCAGAGTGAGCACGACACGTTCGCCCTTGCCGCTGAGGGCGCGGCGGTGATGTGCTCAGACGTCCGCCGCGAAGCCCGCGAAGGCGGCTACGAACGGGACATCCTCAGCCCGACCGACGAGGTCATCCGCGCCAACGGCGGCAAGGCCGAGTACATCGACGCCGACGCCGGCAACTATCCCGCCGTGGAGAAGCTCGTCAACTCTGCCCGTGAGCAGCTTCGGGCGCCTCGACGTCATGGTCAACAACGCGGGGGTGTAGCAGGCGGGCAAGCGGCTCCACGAGTTCACCGAGGAGGATCTTGACGTCTGCTTCGACGTCAACGCCAAGGGCACATTCTTCGGTGCCAATGCCAACCTCACCCGTTGCCTGGCCATCGCGTTCGGCAAGGACGGGATCCGGGTCAACGGGATCTGCCCGACCTACGCCAGGACCTCGCTGACCCGGGCGCTGTTCGACGACAAGGACTTCGCCCAGGCCTTCAACGACTCGATCCCGCTGAAGCGCTGGGGCGAGGTCGATGACATCGCGAACCTGGCGATCTTCCTCGCCTCCGAAGAGTCGCCCGAGATCCACGGGGACCTGATCAAGGTCGACGGTGGGGAGACCCTCGGCCGATACTCGGTGTGAGCGGACGGCGGCGGTGAGGCACGCCGGCCTCCCCCCCGCCGTCACTGCCCGACCACATGATGATTCACAAGTACGAGATCGACGTCTGTCGAGAGGGCGAACCGGAGCCGATGATAACGTTTGTGGCGCCATGATGAATGGCGTGGATGCGCAGGCCGGGGACGGCGGGAGGTGTATCCAGGATCTCCGCCCAACCAGTCTGACATCGACTACAGCAAGATGTCGCTAATCTACTTCGAGGTCTCACCGGGTCAATCCGATCAGGTTTGCGGCAGGTGTACTGCAGTTCAGTATCGACACAAATTCGCTTACTGTTCTATTACTATTCGGTCGTCAGCCGGAATTCTGCGAGTAGCGAGGAATGCCCGCCATAAACGCACGCAACTCTCAGTGAGGCCAAAGGCATCAATATCGGCGGTATCAGACGAGCTCATATTCGTCCACATGATTCGTGCGCGATTGCCTTTCTGACTGCATGTCAAGCTGCTGACGTGCGCCTGCAACCCTGCTCGGGGGTGTGGTGCTCATCCATGCTGGAGAAGCCTCCGTGATCTTGAGGTACGGGTCTGTCCGCATACGGGTAAGCGCTCCGGATCGGGCTGATGCCGGCGTCCTGCCGTCAAGCTCGATCCATCCGTGGAGGTGGTGGGTGAGCCCAGGAATCTCGCCATGACGCGGGGCCGCTGGTCCCATCTTCGTACCATTTGTGCTGGTCGGCCTGGGTGTAGCGTCCAGCGCGGTGTAGGCGGTGAACGGCCGAGGGGCGTCCTGCGCAAGGACAGGTAGTCCGCGCGCTCTCGCCTTGGCCTCCGTTCGAACCTGCGTGGGGTGTGGGTCGGAGCAGGTGACAGCGATTGTGATAGAGATCAATCGGGAAGCAAGTGGTCGTCATTATGCGCACCTCGATAATCCACGAAGCCACGCAGAGAAGCTGGACACAGCTGCATTGGTGTTCACTCATTCGGGTAGCGCCACCTCGCCGACCAGCCCGAAGTTCCCGGCGCCGACCCGGCGCAGCTCCAGTCCGATGAGGCACCCCGAGGTGAGGCGCAGCGACGCTGCCCCGCGGGGGTGTAGCGAATCAGATGGCGCGAAGTCTGAGTGCTGCTCCGCGTGCTCATCTCAAGATGCGAGGCCAACGTACATCGGGTACCGTCGGAGAGCCCGCCATAGTGGCTGGGCCACCTCGTAACCAGGAGGACCACCAATGGCCGACACCGCTGCCGCGCCGTTATTCCGGCTTGTCTACCGCAGCCAGCTGACAATCTCGCCGGAGGACCGCAAGGTAGAGATTGCGTCGATCCTCGAGGCTTCTCGCACGAAGAACGTCAAACGCGACATTACCGGCGCGCTGCTCGTGTGGCAGGACTACGTGGTGCAGACGCTGGAGGGCGAGGAGAGCGTCGTGCGCGGCCTGTACGAGAAGATCGCCACCGACGATCGCCACGAGGCCGTCACGCTTCTCGAGGCGCAGCCCATCGAGAGCCGGAACTTCTCACGCTGGTCGATGGCCCGCGTCTCCGACAACGACCAGCCGTCGGGCATACCGATCCTCACGAACGCGAACGAGGGCGACGCCCCCGAACCGGGACACGAGACGCGGGAGGCCGACCCGGTGATCGGCGCGATGCGCGGCTTCGCCCGGGGGCTGTCGGCCCTCAAGTGAGGCGCGGCGCCGCCGTCGGTAAGGGCCCGGTCGCGGAGTAAAGAGTCGTAGACTTCGGCGCGGAGGATGCGGCGCTCCAAGTCCGGCCACCCCCCGTGAACGCTCGCCCAATGACGTCGCTGCGGATCATCCCCGACCGCACCGGAGCAGGTCAGTCGCAACGCTAGACGAGTTTCCTCCCCAACCAGGCCACGATCCGAAGCCAGCCAAGAAGCTCGGCCCCGGCCCGCCGGAGCAGAGCGAGAGGCGGGCTTAGGGTCGTGGCCGGTGCCATAGGCGTCGCCTTGACCGATGAGAGGTTGACTCGGCAGAGCGCGCCAGTCAGAAAATGTCTGGTCCCGGCTGATGCTTTACATCTCGGTCTCACCTGATGCTTGACGTTCGGGCCTGATCGGCTTCTGCTCTCCGTCCTGGTTGGACGGTTGAGGGAGGCCGGGAATGGCCCTGGTGGACATGACCGTGGTCGAGCAGCGCTACCGCGCGGTTCTCGCCGTGCAGCGCGGCGAACGGAAAGTGGACGTGGCAGCCCAGTTCGGGGTGTCGCGCCAGTCGGTGCACAACTGGTGTCGCCGGTATGGCGCGGACGGTCTGGCCGGGCTGGTGGACCGGTCCCGCCGCCCGGACTCGTGCCCGCACCAGAGCACCGCCGAGATCGAGGTGTGGGTGTGTGAGCTGCGCCGGGAGCATCCCGGGTGGGGCGCGCGCCGGATCGCCCACGAGCTGGGCCGTCTGGCCCGCCCCGACATCGCGGTGCCGTCACGGAACTCGGTGCACCGGATCCTGGTCCGTAACGGCCTGATCGATCCCCGGCGGCGCAAACGCCGCCGCGAGGATTACATCCGGTGGGAACGCGAAGCCCCGATGGCGTTGTGGCAGCTCGACATCGTGGGCGGGGTGTTCCTCGTCGACGGCACCGAATGCAAGATTGTCACCGGGGTCGATGGCCACTCCCGGTTCGCCGTGATCGCCTCGGTGGTGCCGCGGGCGACGGGGCGGGCGGTGTGTCTGGGGTTCGTCGAAGCGATGCGCCGCTACGGCATGCCCGATGAGGTGTTGACCGACAACGGTAAGCAGTTCACCGCCCGGTTCGGGCGCGGCGGAGAGGTGTTGTTCGACCGGATCTGCCGTGACAACGCCATCACCCACCGCCTCACCCAACCCGCCTCGCCGACCACCACGGGGAAGGTGGAGCGGTTCCACCAGACCCTGCGCCGGGAGCTGCTTACCGATCACGAGCCGTTCGAATCGGTGCTCGCCGCGCAGGCCGCGGTGGATACCTGGATCGCCGAGTACAACCTCGACCGCCCGCACCGCGCCCTGGACATGGCTTATCCCGTCGATCGGTTCGCGTCAGGTCAGCATGGTCGGGCCGGGGCGGAGGAGCTGTTGCCGCTGCGGGTCCCGGCCATCCTCGAGCCTGCCGCCGCGCCCGTGGTGATCGAGCAACCTGCACAGTTCGCGGCCGCGCCCGAGGTCATTCGCGAAGACGCCGACGCCCCGCCCCTCCAGACCCTCTATCGAGGCGGACCGGTGGAATTCGAACGCGTGGTCCCAGCCTCGGGGAACCTCGGGGTCGCGGGCAAACAGTTCTGGCTCGGCCCCGTCCGCGCCGGGGTCACGATCACCTTGTGGGCCGACCACGAACTGATCCATCTGTCCGTCGCCGGCGCCCGGATCAAGACTGTCCGCTCGCATCTGTCGTCCAACGACCTGGCCGCTCTCGCCGCCGCTGGAGGCCGCCCGGCCGGGGCCTCACCGCTGCCACCGACCGAACCCGACGGGACCGCCCTGGAGATCGACCGCACCGTCTCCCGGGTCGGCACAGTATCGCTGGCCGGGAGCTGGGTCTTGGCCGCGGAGATCCTCGGCGGGCGCCGGGTCACCATCCGCATCGAGGACGCCACCTTGATGTTCTTCGACCCCGACACCCGCGAACTGCTGCGGACCCGCCCGAACCCGCTGTCCTATCACCAGGCCCGCAAGCTGCGCGGAGCCCGCCCCGCCGGCTCGCCGCCGCGACCGCCGGTCGAGCCGGTCACGGTTCAGCGACGGGCCTCCAACAGTGGTGTCATCATGATCGTCGGTCAGCAGGTCGCCCTCGGCCGGGCGCACGCCCACACTGTCGTCACCGCCCACGTCGCCGAGCACACCATCACCATCGACTTCCTCGACGGCGACCGCCGCACCTTCCGCCGGACCACCGATCAACCGGTCCGCAGCTGGAAAGCCCAGAAACCCCGCACACCCTCAGTTTCCTAGCCCGAACGTCAAGGATCAGGTGAGACTCAAACGTCAAGCATCAGGTGGGACCAGACAGCCCGCCAGCTGTGGCGAGTGTTGATCAATAAGCGGTGT
>JBKJPD010000361.1:0-2692 GCA_046595345.1 Pseudonocardia sp. | reverse complement strand
ATCGCGGCGACCCGGTCGAGCTGCTTGGCCGAGGTGACGAACGAGCCGTGCACGGCTCGGCCGGTCTCGTCGCGCCCACCGGTGGACCGGGGGAAGAACTCGTACCAGGAGCCGTAGAGGGCGCGCGGGCGGTCGACGTAGACCTGCTGGGCGCGGCCGCGGGTGACCAGCTCCCGGACCGGGCGCTCGTTCATGATCGTCTCGACGGCGGCGAACAGCGCCGGGGCGATGCGGGCGCGGAGCGGCATCGCGGTGTCGCGCAGCGCGTTGGCGGCCCCGAAGAGCAGATCGCGATGGAAGCGCTCGGCCGGGCGCCGCCCGACCCGCTGGAGCAGGCGCGCGCCGATCTCCAGGTCGTTGGCCATCTCCGCGGCGCTCTGCCCGGCGTCGGCCTTCTTGGTGACGGCATTGCGCCACGTGGCCCAGGGGTCGCTCCAGGCGTCGACGCGGAACGTCCACAGGCCAGGCTCGTCGGCCACGACCACGGTCTCGAACCGGTCGGTCTCCGGACCGGCGGAGACCATCCGGATGTGCTGGGCGGCGTCGCGGCTGCCGACCCTGCGCCAGACGACGTTGGCGGCGACGGCGTCGTGGCCCTCGCGCCACACCGTGGCCGCGATCGGAACAACCTCGCCGATGACGGCCTTGCCGGGATGGCGTCCGCCACCGACCGAAGGGCTTACGTCCTCGATTCCCAGCCGACCGGTCATCGGCTCACCCCCAGATACACACCCGTCGCGTGAGACACAAACGTACCTACCCGTTCCGTTCACGATCGGAACGGGTAGCGCTGGTCTGCGCATCGTTCACGTGATCGTCACCGGCGGCCGTGCCGGTGCGCCGTGGGCCCAGGATCCTCCGACCCGCGTCGGCCGTCCAGTCGTGGTGAGGCACTTCTTGACCGATCCCGTCATCGATTCAACTAGGCTCCCCGCCCGTGAGAGCTCTCCGCCGATTCACTGTCCGGGCACAGCTCCCGGCACCATTGGCCCCGCTGCAGACGCTGGCCACCAACCTCCGCTGGAGCTGGCACCCGCCGACCCACGACCTGTTCGCCACGCTGGACCCCGACGCGTGGGCCCGCGCGGGCCACGACCCGGTGCGGCTGCTCGGTGAGCTGACCACTGCGCGGCTCGTCGAACTGGCCGCCGACGCCGAGACGGTCGTGACCGTCCGGGAACTCGCCGACGACCTCGCCGCCTACCTCGCCGAGCCGCGCTGGTACCAGGGCCAGCGGGACGACGACCCGACGCTGCCGTCGGCCGTCGGCTACTTCTCGATGGAGTTCGGCGTCTCGGAGGTCCTGCCCAACTACTCCGGCGGGCTCGGTGTCCTCGCCGGGGACCACCTCAAGTCGGCGTCGGACCTGGGCGTGCCGCTGATCGGCGTCGGGTTGCTCTACCGGTCGGGCTACTTCCGGCAGTCGCTGTCCCTCGACGGTTGGCAGCTCGAGCACTACCCGGCGCTCGACCCGCAGGGCCTGCCGTTGCAGTTGCTGTGCGGGGATGACGGGGCGCCGGTGCTCGTGTCGGTGGCGATGCCCGCCGGTCGGACGTTGTACGCCCGCATCTGGCAGGCCGCGGTCGGCAGGGTGCCGCTGCTGATGCTCGACTCCGACATCGAGGAGAACGAGCCCGACCTGCGTGGCGTCACCGACCGGCTCTACGGCGGCGACCAGGACCAGCGCATCCGCCAGGAGATCCTTGTCGGGATCGGTGGCGTGCGGGCCGTTCGCGCGTTCTGTGCCGTGACCGGGCACCCGTCGCCCGAGGTGTTCCACACCAACGAGGGACACGCCGGTTACCTGGGCCTGGAGCGCATCCGGGAACTCCAGAACGGGCCTGGACTGTCGTTCGACGAAGCCGTCGCGACCGTCCGCGCGGGCACTGTGTTCACCACCCACACCCCGGTGCCCGCCGGCATCGACCGCTTCCCGGTGGACATGGTGCGGCACTACTTCTCCGAGGGGCACAGCTTCTCCGAGAGCGATAGTGGTGCCCCCGTCGACTCGGCGCTGCTCCCCGGCGTCCCGACCGATCGGGTGCTCGCACTGGGTGCGGAGGAGAACGTCAACATGTTCAACATGGCGCATATGGGCCTGCGCCTCGCCCAGCGCGCCAACGGCGTGTCGAAGCTGCACGGCGCGGTGTCGCGCAGCATGTTCGGCGGCCTGTGGGTCGGCTTCGACGCCGACGAGGTGCCGATCGGGTCGGTCACCAACGGTGTGCACGGCGCCACGTGGGAGGCCCGGGAGGTCACCGAACTGATCGGCCCGCCCGATTCGCCTGTCGGGGACGTGTCCGACGAGGCGCTGTGGGACCTGCGTGGCGCCCTGCGTGCCCGCCTCGTCGTCGAGGTGCGCCGCCGGGTCCGAGAGGCCTGGCTGCAGCGCGGCGCGTCCACCCCGGAGCTGGGCTGGACCGACTACGTCTTCGACCCCGACGTGCTCACCGTCGGGTTCGCCCGTCGCGTCCCCACCTACAAGCGGCTCACCCTGATGCTGCGCGACAAGGACCGGCTCCGGGACCTGCTGCTCGACCCGCACCGCCCGGTGCAGCTCGTCGTGGCCGGCAAGTCGCACCCGGCCGACGACGGCGGTAAGGCGCTCATCCAGGAGATCGTGCGCTTCGCCGACGACCCGGCCGTGCGGCACCGGATCGTGTTCCTGCCCGACTACGACATGTCGATGGCC
>JBKJPD010000102.1:0-4956 GCA_046595345.1 Pseudonocardia sp. | reverse complement strand
TGCGGGCCTCGCTCGATCAGCCCCGTCACCGTGTCGCAGCACAGCGTGACACCGGTCGGGGTGAGCGTGCGGGCCCGCAGCACGGCCTCCAGGATCGGGCGGGTGGCCAGCACCGAGCGCATGCCGGTCGCCTTCCCGGCGAGCCGCCGCCCGTGCAGGTACCAGCGGGTGTCGCGCAGCGGCTCACCGGTCGGGGCGCCCGCCGCGACCAGCTCGGCGGTGAGCCCGGGATGCAGCTCCTCCAACAGCCGGCGGCCGCCGTCGAGCAGCCCGTGCAGGTGGGCGCCCTGTGGCACGCCGCGCCGCGGACCGGTGCCATCGTGGGCCCCGTCGCGTTCGACGATCGTCACCTCGTCGAACGCGTCGGCCAGTACGCGTGCGGCCAGCAGGCCGGCCAGCCCGGCCCCGATCACCACGGCGTGCGTCATCGGTGGAGCTCGTCGATCTCGGACCGGATCGTGTCGGTGGTCATCACCGGACCGCGCACGATCAGACGCCGAGCAGTTCGGGGGCGGTGGCAAGCTCGCGCAGCCGCTCGCGTGGCTCCTCGACGAGCTTGCGCCGCGTGAGGTCCAGCAGCCCGGACACGCTGGTGATCTCGGCCGACAGCACGCCGTCGCCACGGCGCACCGGCTGCAGGATCCGCGCGGTCCTGCCCGTGCCCCACGCGAACTCGCAGCCGACCTCCACCTCGTCGCCGAAGCGCAGCTCCTTGCGGTAGCTCAGCGTCGTCTCGAGCATGATCGGCATGACACCGGCCTGGAGCAAACGGTCGACGGTCAGTCCGGCCGCGGCCAGCCGCTCCCAGCGGGCGTGCTCGGCGTACTGCATGTAGACGGTGTGGGCGACGTGGCCGAGCGCGTCGATCTCGTACCCGCGCACGATGATCCGGGTTGGCGGGGCCTGGACCTGTTGGCTGGTGGTCATCTGGTTCCTCCGGTGGTGACGGTGCGGCAGGAGTCGACGAAGCGCAGCAGCTCGTCGATCCCGTCGGTGCGGTGATCGACGGCGCGGTCGACCACCGCGATGAGGTGTTCGTAGGCGTCGGTGTGGTCGTAGCGGGCCACGTCGGCGATGCGCAGGGCCCAGCGCCAATACCCGCGGATGTCCGACAGTGGCATCCGGAAATCGGCGATCACGTCGCGGATGGGCGCGGCCACGGCGTCGCCGTGCACCCGCAGGTAGCGGGTGACGACGTCGGCGAAGAACGTGAAGTGTCGGGCCTCGTCGCGGGCCAGCTTCGTGAGCAGGTCGACGAGCACCGGGTCGGTGATGTCACCACGCAGTTGTCGGTAGTAGATCTGGGTGGCCTTCTCCTGGACCAGCGCGTAGGCGAAGAACTGCACCGGGTGCGTGTAGTCGTCGAGCCTGAACGGTTGGCGCCCGTAGTCGGCGAGGTCGGTACGCAGGTCGTCACGACCGCGCATTCCGGACGCCCGCTGGTAGCGGGCCAGTGCACGGGCGTGGGTGTCCTCCTCCGCCGCCCAGCGGACGGTGAAGTGGTAGAGCTCGCGGTGATGGGCGAACACCGCGGGGTCGACGCTCGCGTCCACCGGGAAGTGCTTGCGGTAGACGTCGAAGTAGCCGGGCAGGTGGTCTTCGATCACCGTCACGAACTCGACGGCGGAGCGCTGGCCGTCGGAGAGGTGGTCGGCGTCGGCGGCAGCCCAGTCGAGGCTGCGCTCGGCATCCCAGCGGCGTTCCGGGGGTAGGGCGCCGAGGAACGTGTCCACGGCACCGGCCAGGTCCTCCGTGGCGAGGAACTCGCTCGGCGCCGATGATTCGCTCGCCAGCTCGCTCATCGCGCCGCCCGCAGCGTCAACCCGTAGTGCTTGGTGGTGTAGCCCCAGCCGGCGTTGGCGATCTCCAGATAGTGCGTGAGCTGCGCGGCGAGGCCGTCGTGGAGGGCGTCGATCCGGTCGGCCGACGCGGCGACGTTGCCGATCCAGGCGTCGATCGTGCGGCGGTAGTGGTCGGTCAGGTCGTCCACGGCATCGACCGAGAATCCGACCGACTCCGCCGCGTCCACCAGCTCGGAGAGGGGCCGCAGCCGTCCGTTGCCGAAGATCGAGTTTCGGACGAAGTCGGTGCCCGGGCGCGCGTCGAACTCCGCCTGGATCGCGGCGTTGCGGAAACAGCTCTCCGAGACGTAGAACTTGGCGCCCTTGCGCAGCAGCCGGCGGGTTCGGGCGAACACCGCGGGGAGGTCCGGCATGTGGATCACCGAGCCGAGTGCGGCGGCGGCCTCGAACGAGCCGGCCGCGGCGTCGAACCGCTCGAACATCCCGCACGACACGGTCACCCGGTCGGTCAGCCCCTGCTCGCGCGCGATGGCCTCGATGTGGTCGCGCTGACGCGGTGCGGGCGTGACGCCGGTGACGGTGCAGTCGTAGCGGCCGGCGAGGAACAGCGTGAGCGAACCCCAGCCGCAGCCGACGTCGAGCACGCGCTCCCCGTCGTCGACGCCCATCCGGCCCGCGACGAACCGCAGTTTGTGGCGCTGCGCGGTGGCCAGGTCGTCGTCGGGTGAGAGATAGAGCGCGGAGCTGTACTTGCGCATCGGGTCGAGGAACTGCTCGAAGACCGCCGGGTCGAGGTCGTAGTGCTGGTTGGTCTCGGCCGCCGGGGCGGCGGTCACGGTGGTCAGGTCGGTCACGGTGGTCACCGCTTCGCCACAGCGGTGGCCACCACGTCGGCCACCTGCCCGACCGTGGTGACGCCGAAGACGTCGGAGTCCTCCAACTCGACGTCGTAGCGCTGCTCGATCTTGGCGATGATGCGCAGAACCTTGATCGAGTCGGCGCCCTCGACGGTGCGCATGTCGGAGTCGGGGTGCAGTTCGGCGGCGTCGACGCCCAGCACCTCGGCGACGATCTCGACGACGGACGCGGTGATCTCGGACGGAGCGGCGGTGGTCATGACGGGTCCTCTCGGCTGGTGACGGGGAGCCCGGCGGCGTCGGCACGCACGGGGCGGAACGTGGCGGTGGCGGTGGCCATCAGCGTGCCGTCGGCGTCGCGGACCTCGGCGCGGCCGGATAGGCCGTCATCGGAGACGGTCGCGTGACAGCGGTAGCGCCCGCCGACCTCGACGACGCCGACATAGCGCATCCGCAGGTTGGTCGTGACGGCCGGGCGACCGTGGCGCAGGACCACGAGGTTGCCCATCACCTCGTCGCAGACCAGCGCGACGATGCCGCCGTGCAGCACACCGGGGTAGGACTCGTAGCGACGGTCCAGGCGCAGGTCGGCGACGAGGCCGTCCCCGTCGGGGCGGAAGGCCAGGCCCAGCCCGACCGGGTTGGCGGGCGAGCAGCCGAAGCAGTGGCCGTCGGCTCGGCCGGCCCAGGGGAGAGCGACCTCGGGCGACGCGGTCACCCCAGCGCTCCGGCCAGCGCCCGGCGGACCTTGCCGTTGGTGGACAGATCGCGGTCGGTGAGACTGCCGAACGTCTTGCGGATCTTCGACTGCAGCTCGTCGAGCTCGCCGGTCCCGGCCATCCGGTCCAGGAACAATCGGAAACCGGTGTCGATCGTCTCGTGCCCCTCCAGCGCGTCCAGGCCGGATTTGAACACGCTGACGGGGTGCTTGATGGTGTCGTCGGAGGTGTAGAAGTACAGCGTCTCCAGCACCGAGGCGAGCTCCTCGGGATGGCTCGCGAGGCGGGCGGCGGCGAAGTGACGGAACTCCCGGGCGTGCGAGGCCTCGTCCCGGCTGGCGCGCAGAAGCAGGTCGGTGAGCACCGGTTCCCGCACCCACGCCGCCACCGAGCGGTAGACGTGGTTGACGGTCAACTCGGAGATGATGTTCGTGGCGAGCGTGGCCGAGCGGGTGCTGCCCGGCTCATAGGGGGCGCGCATCGCGGCCACCGCCCGGTTGTCGACGGTCTCGCCGACAGCCTGCAGCCAGGAGGTGAACGCGAAGTGGTGCTGTACCTCCTGCTGGCCCCAGATCACTGCGAACGCCGAGAAGTCGTAGTCGTCGATGAACTCGTTCATGAATCCGTGCACTGCCGCGATCACATTGGACTCGCCCATCACGGCACTCTTCACGAGCGTGACGTATTCGGGCCGGACCAACGAGATGTCGATGCCGGTGAGATCTATTTCCGCGAGCCTCCAGTGACCGCGATCATAATGCCGGAAAATCTCCAGGCTGTGCATATCGAGCATGGCCGGTGCTGTTGTCATGTGTTCACCCTGTTGTCGTCGCGGAGTCGAGCGCGCAGGTCGAGGCGGCGCAGTTTTCCGCTGGTGGTCCGCGGAATGGTGCGGGGAGAGACGAGATGGACGGTGATTCCGGGCAGGTCGGCGCGCGCGGCCACCCGGGTGCGCAGGCGGCGGGTGAGGTCGGCCCGTGCCGCTGCTCCTGAGACGGTGGTCTCGGCGACGAGGACGATCCGTTCGGGATCGGTCTCGGCGAACGCCACGCAGCAGCCCTTGTGCACGCCGTCGACGTCGCGGGCTGCGTCCTCCACGTCGAGCGGGTACACGTTGCGGCCACCCGCCGTGATCATCTCCTTGAGACGGCCGGTGAAGTACAGCTCGCCGTCGCGGAGATAGCCGAGGTCGCCGCTGCGCAGCCAGCCGTCGGCGGTGAACAGTTCCTGCCCGCCGAGGTAGCCGCGGGTGGCCATCGCGCCACGCAGTTGGATCTCGCCGACCGTGCCGTCGGGCTGGACGTCGTCGCCGTCGGCGATCCGGACGGCCATGTCCGGCACCGCGCGGCCGAGGCAGACGAGCCCGCGCGCGCCCGGCGCCCCGGCGTCGACACGGACGGCGTCGCCGCGGCCGTTGAGCGCGGCGCGGTCCACCCACTCGACGACAGGCGCCCGCCCCGGGGGCGGCAGCGTGGCCACGAGCGTCACCTCGGCCATGCCGTAGGCCGGCACCATCGTCGCCGGCCGGGAGCCGGCGGGGGCGAAGCGGTCGAGGAACGCGGCCACCGACGCGGGCTG
>JBKJPD010000617.1:0-10903 GCA_046595345.1 Pseudonocardia sp. | reverse complement strand
GGGCCGGTGGCCAGGCGCCTGGCCAGTTCCAGCGCAGCGGGCAGCACCTCGGCGGCGGGGACGACCGCGCGGACGAGCCCCCACGACGCGGCGTCCTCGGCGGTGAACGGCTCGTTGAGCAGCAGCAGTTCGGTGGCCCGCGAGACCCCGACGGCGTGCGCGAGGCTCGCAGAGAGCCCGGAGTCGGCGGTGAGCCCGATCCCGGTGAAGGCGGTGCTGAACTTGAGCCCGGCCGCGGCGATCCGCAGGTCGCACGCCAGCGCGAATCCGAGCCCGGCGCCGACACAGGGCCCGTTGATCGCGGCGACCACCGGGAACGGCAGGTCGGTGAGCGCCACGACGGTCGGGTTGTAGTGCTCGGTGACGGTGCCGAACGCCGTGGCCGGGTCGGTCCGCAACGACTCCGCGTGCTCGCCGAGGTCCTGCCCGACGCAGAACGCCCTGCCTGCGCCGGTGATCACCAGCGCCCGGACGTCGCCCGCCTCGGCGATCTCGCGCAGCGCCGCCAGCAGTGCGGTCTTGAGCTCGATGGTGAGCGCGTTGTACCGGGCCGGCCGGTTGAGGGTGAGCACGGCGACGGCGGGGTCGAGGTCGTCACGCTCGAGCAGCACGGCGGGGGCGTCGGTCATCGGGCCATGCTAGCCACCGGCCGACCGAACGACCGGACGGCCCGGACACGTGCTAGCGTGCTGCCCGAACGAACGGTCGGTAGAGCACGGAGGCTCGTCATGACACCGGTTCTGCGCAGCTACGTCGAAGGCAGCTGGCACGCCCCGGCCGACGGTCGGGCGCTGCTCGACGCGGTCACCGGCGAGGAGGTCGCCCGGATCTCGTCCGAGGGCATCGACATGGGCGCCGTGCTCGACCACGGCCGCCGGGTCGGCGGGCCCGCACTGCGGGCACTGACCTTTCACCAGCGTGCGGGCCTGCTCAAGGCGCTGGCCGGGCACCTGCGCGAGCACCGCGACGAGCTCTACGCCGTCTCCGCGCGCACCGGCGCGACGTTGTCCGACTCGAAGTTCGACATCGACGGCGGCATCGGCGTACTGCTGGCGTACGCGTCGAAGGGCAAGCGCGAACTGCCCAACGACACCGTCTACGTCGAAGGGAACGTCGAGCCGATGAGCAAGGGCGGCACCTTCGTCGCCCAGCACGTCGCCACCTCGCTGCGCGGGGTCGCGGTACAGGTCAACGCATTCAACTTCCCGGTGTGGGGGCCGCTGGAGAAGTTCGCCCCGGCGTTCCTCGCGGGCGTGCCGTCAGTGGTGAAGCCGGCGAGCCCGACGGCGTTTCTCACCGCCGGGCTCGTGCAGCTGATCATCGACTCCGGGTTGCTACCCGAGGGCACGTTGCAGCTGGTCCTCGGCTCGGTCGGGGACATGTTCGACCACCTGACCGGCCAGGACCTCGTCTCCTTCACCGGCTCGGCGACCACGGCGGCCATGCTGCGCAGCCACCCCGGCATCGTCGGGCCCGGCGTGCGGTTCTCGGCGGAGGCCGACTCGCTCAACCTCTCGGTACTGGGCCCCGACGCCGGGCCCGGCACACCGGAGTTCGATCTCTACGTGACACAGCTCGTCGCGGAGATGACGGTCAAGGCGGGCCAGAAGTGCACCGCGATCCGCCGCGCGTTCGTCCCCGCATCTCAGTTGGACGCGGTCGTCGAGGCCGTGTCGGCCCGGCTCATGACGATCACCATCGGCGACCCGGCCACGGCCGGGATGGGTGCGCTCGCGAGCTTGGCGCAGCGCGCGGAGGTCCGCCGCAGCATTACGGCCCTGGCCGATGCGGGACGCATCGTGTTCGGTGACCCGGAGAAGGTCGACGTGCTCGACGCCGACGCCGAGCGGGGCGCGTTCATCTCCCCCGTCCTGCTCGTCGGCGACCCGGAACGCGCGGAGCCGCACGAGGTGGAGGCCTTCGGCCCCGTCGCCACCCTGCTGCCCTACTCGTCCACCGACCAGCTGATCGACTATGCGGCCCGCGGCAAGGGCAGCCTCGTGGGCTCGGTCGTCACCGGCGACCCGGCGTTCGCCCGCGACGTCGTGCTCGGCGTCGCGCCGTGGCACGGGCGGCTGCTCGTGCTCACGCAGGCGAATTCCACGGAGTCGACGGGCCACGGCTCCCCCATGCCTGCGCTGGTACACGGCGGCCCCGGCCGCGCGGGCGGCGGCGAGGAGATGGGCGGTATCCGCGGCGTGCTGCACCACATGCAGCGCACCGCCGTGCAGGCCGACCCGGACATGCTCACCGCGATCACCGGCCGCTGGGTCGCCGGAGCGCAGCGTCACGTGACCGACATCCATCCGTTCCGCAAGCACCTGGAGGAGTTGGGGATCGGCGACACGATCGTCGGCGGGCCGCGCACCGTCAGCCAGCAGGACGTGGAGCACTTCGCCGAGTTCACCGGCGACACGTTCTACGCGCACATGGACGACGTCGCCGCCGCGGCCAACCCGCTGTTCGGCGGGCGGGTGGCCCACGGGTACCTCGTGGTGTCGCTGGCCGCGGGCCTGTTCGTGGACCCCGACCCGGGCCCGGTGCTCGCCAACTTCGGCGTCGACCACCTGCGGTTCCTGACGCCGGTCAGGTTCGGCGACGCCCTGACGGTGACGCTGACCTGCAAGCAGGTGACGCCCCGCGACGGCGCTGCGTACGGCGAGGTCCGCTGGGATGCCGACGTGGCCCGCCAGGACGGCGAGTCGGTGGCCCGCTACGACGTTCTGACGCTGGTAGCCAAGGACCGACCGTGACGACCCCCCGCCGTCTCGGGAAGGCTCCCGTACCGGACACCCTCGATGACGCCGAGCGCATGGGCACCGACGAGCTACGGGCCTTGCAACTGACCCGGCTCCGGCAGACGCTCCATCACGCCTATCTCCACGTACCGCACTACCGGGCGAGTTTCGACGCCGCGGGCGTACACCCCGACGACTGCCGCGAGCTCGCCGATCTCGCGAGGTTCCCGATGACCACCAAGGCCGACCTGCGGGACAACTACCCTTTCGGCATGTTCGCCGTGCCCCAGGAGCAGGTGGCCCGGATCCACGCCTCGTCGGGCACCACCGGGCGGCCGACGGTCGTGGGGTACACGGCGCGAGACATCGAGACCTGGGCGGGGGTGATGGCCCGCTCCATCCGCGCCGCAGGCGGGCGACCGGGTCACAAGGTGCACAACGCCTACGGCTACGGATTGTTCACCGGTGGTCTCGGCGCGCACTACGGCATCGAGAAGCTGGGATGTACCGCGATCCCGGTGTCCGGTGGCATGACCTCGCGGCAGGTGCAGCTCATCCAGGACTTCCGTCCCGAGATCATCATGGTCACGCCGAGCTACCTGCTCACGATCATCGACGAGTTCGAGAAGCAGGGGATCGATCCCCGGTCGTCGTCGCTGCAGGTCGGGATCTTCGGTGCGGAGCCGTGGACCGAGCAGATGCGCCGGGAGATCGAGGACCGCATGGACATCGACGCGGTGGACATCTACGGGCTCTCCGAGGTGATGGGCCCGGGAGTGTCGCAGGAGTGCGTGGAGAGCAAGGACGGCCTGCACATCTGGGAGGATCATTTCTACCCCGAGGTGGTCGACCCGCTGGACCCAGGTGATGCTCCGGCGTCGCTGCGTGACGGCGAGGAGGGCGAACTTCTGTTCACCTCGCTCACCAAGGAGGCACTTCCGATCATCCGGTATCGCACCCGCGACCTCACCCGGCTGCTACCGGGAACCGCACGGCCGGGCATGCGGCGAATGCAGAAGATCACCGGCCGCAGCGACGACATGATCATCCTGCGGGGAGTGAACATCTTCCCGACCCAGATCGAGGAGATCGTGCTGCGCACGGCCGGACTGTCGCCACACTTCCGGCTGGTTCTCACCACCCAGGCCCGGATGGACGCCATGACGGTGCAGGTCGAGGCCCGCCCGGACACGGCGGGGCCACGCCGCGCCACGGCGGCGGCGGAGCTGATCACCACCGTGAAGGAGACGATCGGGGTCACCGTCGACTGCGAGGTCGTCGACCCCGAGACCCTGGAACGCTCGGTCGGCAAACTGAAACGGGTCCGGGATCTGAGAGGGTGACTGCGATGAGTCGCCCGGGTCACGGCCTGCGCGAGATCAGGGCCGGTCCTGGCCCAGCTGCTCGGCGACGATGGCCGCGGCCGCCGCGAGCAGTGCGTTGTCGGACGGGCCGTCGGGAGCACCCGGGCGGGTAGACAACGTCGCGAGGACGATCGGCGGGCCTGTCGGCGGGTACGCGATCGCGACGTCGTTGACGGTGCCGTAGCCGCCCGCGCCCGTCTTGTCCGCCACCCGCCAGTCGGCGGGCAACCCGGCCCTGATGCGCGGGCCGCCCGTGGTGTTGGCGAGCATCCAGTCGGTGAGCTGGGTGCGGGTCCAGGCGGGTCACCGGGTCACCGAGCGACCGGGCGAATGCGGTGACCGCGGCCGGCCCGCCGAGGTCGTCGAGCAGCAGGTTGCCTGCGGTGTTGTCGCTGTAGCGCAGCGCGGCGTCGCAGAGCTCGCGGATCGTCATCCCGTCGGCAATGTGCTGCTGCGTGATCGGCGAGTTCGCCACCACGTCCGCCGCGGTGAAGCGGATCCGCTTGTCGAGATGCTCCGGCGGGTTCCGGTCGAGGACGGCGCCCGCGGCGAGCACCTTGAACGTCGAGCAGAGCGCGAACCGGTCGTCTGCGCGATGCGTGAGCTCGCGCCCGGTGCCCGGTGTGCACGGCGTACACCCCGAGCCGAGCGTCGAAGCGGCGTTCGAGGTCGGTGAACCGGCCGGCCGCCGCGTTCGGGTCGGCCGGCCGGGTGGGCACGGGACCCACCGGCGGCGCCGTGGTGGGTGCCGCGCACGCCGCCACCGGCAGCAGCAGCGCCGCCGCCAGCAGTGTTCGTCGTCGCAACGGTGCCGGGATTCGGATGGTCTCGCTTCCAACCACCGGTACAGACGATCGGGACTCAGCCGATAGCGCAACAGTGGATCGGTGATGCACGGCGGCCCGTGCCGAAGCGTTGCCCGCCGGAGGCGGCGCTGCAGGCGTCGACCGGGCGAGCAGACGAAGATCGACCGTCGGATCCCTAGGCTGCGACGGCCAGGCCGGCCGCCGCGGCGAGCTGGTCACAGCAACAGCGGCCGTCGAGGAACAGGTCCGGCTCGGCGCCGCAGGCCAACTCGGCATCCCCACGGGCCACCGCGCGGAGGATCGCACGGTCCCGACCGGTCAGCCGGCCGTATCCGGTGAGCTCCATCGCCGTTCTCCCTCGACCCTGTCACGACCCCGCGCCATCGGCGGGGAACGAGTAGTCCGGTCCTCGACGAGGACCGGACTCACCCCCGAGGATCCTCACACCCTTCGGTGAAGCAACAGCGTCGGTGATCATGGATTTGACATGATTTCTACGATGCCGATGTGTCCCATAACGCGCTGACCACCCCGGACGGGCTGCGGCTCGCGGTCTTCCCGCACGGCGACCCGTGCGCACCCGTCGTGGTAGCCGTACACGGCTACCCCGACGACCACACGGTCTGGGACGGCGTCGTCGCCGCGCTGCGCGAGGACCACCACGTCGTCACCTACGACGTGCGGGGCGCGGGCGCCTCCGACGCCCCGCACGACCAGGCCGGCTACCACCTCGACCGGCTCGCCGACGACCTCGGCGCGGTGCTCGACGCCGTCAGCCCCGACCGGCCGGTGCACCTCCTGGCCCACGACTGGGGGGCGTGCCAGGCCTGGCACGCCGTCACCGGTGCGGGACTGCAGGGCCGGGTGGCGTCGTTCACCTCGATCTCCGGGCCGTGCCTCGACCACGTCGGGCTCTGGTACCAGCGGCGCAGATCGGTACGCGCGCTCGTCCGGCAGTCGTTCGCCTCCTGGTACACGGCGCTGTTCCGGTTGCCGGTGCTCCCGGAGCTCGGCTGGCGCTCTGGCCTGTTCGGCCGGGTCATTGCGGCCCGTGAGGGCATCCCGCGGCCCGCGGCCCGCGACGCCGTGAACGGGCTCGCGCTCTACCGCGAGAACATCTCCGCCCGCGTGGGTCATCCGCAACAGCGGCGCACCGGCGTACCCGTCCAGGTACTCGCGCCCACCCGCGACCGCTACGTGACAGTCGGAATGCAGACCGACATCGCCGACCACGTCGACGACCTGCGGGTTCGGCGAATCCCGGGCGGGCACTGGCTGCCGCGCACGAGACCGGCGGTGATCGCGCGCTGTGTGCGGGAGCTGGTCGCCCACCTGGAGGGGGCCCCGGAAGCGGCGTCGCTGCGCCGGGCCCGGGTCGGCGGGCGCTGGACCGACCGGCTCGTCGTGGTCACCGGCGCGGGCAGCGGGATCGGGCGGGCCACGGCGCTCGCGTTCGCACAGCGGGGCGCGCGGGTCGTCGTCGCCGACCGGGACATCGACACCGCCCGGCGGACGGTGGAGCTGGCGCGGGGGGCGAGGGCCACCGCCCACCAGGTCGACGTCGCCGACGGCGCGGCGATGGAGGAGTTCGCCGGGCGTGTCGCCGCCGAGCACGGCGTGCCCGACGTCGTGGTCAACAACGCCGGGATCGGGATGGCCGGATCGTTCGCCGACACCACCGTGGCCGACTGGCAGAAGATCATCGACGTGAACCTGTGGGGCGTCATCCACGGCTGCCGGCTGTTCGCCGAGCAGATGCGCGAGCACGGCGAGGGCGGGCACATCGTCAACGTCGCGTCCGCCGCGGCCTACCTGCCGCATGCCACGCTCTCCGCCTATGCCACCACCAAGTCCGCTGTGCTGACGCTCTCGGCGTGCCTGCGCGCCGAGTTGCACGACGACGGCATCGGCGTCACCGCGCTGTGTCCGGGCTTCGTCCACACCAACATCACCGCCACCACCCGCTTCGTCGGCACCGACGCCGCCACCGAATCGCACCGGCAGGCCGCGACGACCGCGCTCTACGCCCGGCGCAACTACACCCCGGACCGGGTGGCGCGGGAGGTGGTGCGGGCCGTGGAGCGCGACCTCGCGGTCGCCCCGGTCACCCCGGAGGCCCACCTCGGGCTGCTCGCGTCCCGGATCACGCCCGGTCTGTTACGGGCGATCGCGCGCCGCGAGATCGGCCCACGCTGAGCACACCCCGTCCCTGCACCCCACCGTGGGCGAGGATGGCGCCGGGCGTGGCGGTCAGCCCGGTGAGATCACCCGCGATGTCCCGGCCCGCCTTTCGGAACCCGCCGACGTCGGACCCCCGGCCGCCGCCCGGACCCGGACCACACACACCCGGGACAGCAATCCGGTGCAGGACATATGCTGCCTCCTGGAACGACGCGGGCCGCCCGGACCACGGTGGACCGCATCGCCATGATGCGTCGACACCTCAGAGGCTCCATGTCCGAGACGCGCGACAACCGGGTTCCGGTTCCCGATATCCTGCTGATCTGCGCAGCCCGCCCGCTGCGGGACTCCTGGACGCGGAGCCTGCGCGGGCTCGGGATCGCGGTGTCGATAAGCGAGGTGACCTCCCTCCACGAGGGGTGGGCCCGGCTGGGTTCGGGCTGGTACCCGGATCTGATCCTCCTCGACGCAGGCCTCGCCGTCACACCCGCCGGCGCATCCGATCCTGAGTCCGTCCGGCTCGACTGCGCCGTGGCGCTCGGTGTCCTCCGGCGGCAGCGGCTGGTCCTGATCGGGGCCGTACCCGAACCGGGAATCGTGCGGACGCTGGTGCAGTCCGGCGCCCGCGGATACCTGTTCGAGCGCCGCGTGGGGGCCCAGGACGGGCCCGACGCCGCGCGACCCCGCCACCAGACGGTCACCGTGATCAACACCCGCGGTGTGCCCGGTGAGCTGTCCCTGCGCGAGATCGAGGTTCTCCAGCACGCCGCCGACGGCAGGTCGAACACCGAGATCGGGCTGGCGCTGCACCTCTCGCCGCTGACCGTCAAGAGCCACCTCGGCCGGATCGGGCGCAAGCTGGGCAGTGGCAACCGCGCCCACCTGGTGCTCCTCGCGCTGCGCTCCGGTGTGGTCCGCTGAACGGGCAGTCGCGGACCGCATACCGCCGCGATACTGCTCGACCGGCTGCGGATCTACGCGCGCCGCCGGAACATGCGGCTCAGCGAGGTTGTCGCCCGGGTCGTCGAGGCCGACCTCGCCGCCGAGGTGCTGAACTGCCCCGACGACCGCGCTTCAGGCCGGTGCTGCCCGGAGCCCGCTGAGCAGCGTCTCGGCGTAAGCCGCACCGATCTCCGCGGCCGGCACCTCGGACTCGTTCGGATTGAACCACCGGTTCGACCAGGCCACCATTCCGATGATTCCGTAGGCGATCACCCAGGCCTGGGTACCGGTACGCAGGGTGCCCTCATCGATACCGGACTGCACGATCGCGACGACCGCATTCTCGTACCGCTTGTTGTGCCGCGCCATGTCACGTGCCCAGGCTGAACGATCGCAGGAGACGTTGCTCAGATTCTCCTGGATGTAGACGTAGAGAAACGGGTAGGTATCGGCGTAGGACACCATCAGCCCGGTGATGAGGATGCGTAGCTTCTCCGGCGCGGAGCCGGGACCCTCCCGGATCTGCTCCGCCGAGGTGGCATTCATTTCGACCGCGCCGCCCACGACCAGGTGGAACAACTCCTCCTTGCTGCCGACGTAGTAGTAGAGCGATGCCCGGTCGAGGTTTATCGCCTCCGCCACGTCGCTGAGCTTGGTGCCGCGGTAGCCGTTCGTCTTGAACACCTCGGCGGCCGCCTGCACGATCTCGGCCCGCCGTTCCTGATAGGCAGCGCCACCTTCGTCACTGGCCGCCGAACGCCGCCGCCCGATTCCGCTCGTCATTCGCCGCCCACTCCCGCCCGGAAAGGAGGTGATCCTACATGGACGCTGCGGCCGCGGATCATTGACAGAAAGGCCTGGTGCGCCACAACCGGTGGCGTGCGGACAGCCGCTGCGACAGGATGATCCATCAACGCAACTGTTGCCTGGAGGCGCCGTGATGCCGCACGACCGTGAGCCCGGCTCGCCTGCGCTGCACGAGGTGAGCGAGGGCGTGTACGCCTACATCCAGCCCGACGGCAGTTGGTGGATCAACAACTCGGGCCTGCTCGTGGGCCGGCGCGGGGCCGCCGCGATCGACGCCTGCGCCACCGAGAAGCGCACCCGCGCGTTCATCGCCGCGATCGCGGGAGTCACCGACCGGCCGGTGCGCACCCTGGTCAACACCCACCACCACGGCGACCACACGCACGGCAACCACCTCTTCGGCGGCGCCGCGATCGTCGCCCACGAACGCACCCGGCAGGAGGTGATCGCGGCGGGTGAGCCGAACTGGCCAGGCGTCTGGACCCCGATCGACTGGGGCGAGATCATCGTCGAGCCGCCCTTCGTCACCTTCACCGACCAGGTGACGCTCTGGATCGACGACCTGCGCTGCGAGGTCCGCCATGTCGGCGGCCCCGCGCACACCACCAACGACTCGATCGTCTGGATCCCCGAGCGGTCGGTGCTCTTCGCGGGCGACCTGCTGTTCCACGGCGGCACCCCGTTCCTCCTGATGGGCTCGATCGCGGGCGCGATCCGGGTGTGCGAGGAGGTACTCGCCCCGCTGGGCGCCGAGACGATCGTTCCGGGCCACGGTGGGGTGGCGGGTCCCGCGCTGATCGACGAGGTGCTCGGCTACCTGCGGTTCGTCGGCGACGTCGCCCGGCGCGGCCGCGCCGCCGGGCGCACCCCGCTGGAGACCGCGCGGGAGATCGACCTCGGCGTGTACGCGGGCTGGCTTGATCCCGAGCGGATCGTGGGTAACCTGCACCGGGCCTACGCCGAGCTCGACGGCGCCGAACCGGGCGCCCGCATCGACGTCAGGGCCGCGGTGCTGGACATGGTCACCTACAACGACGGGCAGCCGTTGCGCTGCGTCGTCTAGGAGCGAGATGCGCTGGGCCACCTACCTTTCCCCCACCGACGGCGCCGAGCACCCCGGGCTCGTCGTCGACGGGCTGCTGCACGGTCTGCGCGGCACCGAACGGCTGATCGACGTGCTCGGGGACCTCCCCGCGGCGGCCGAGCGCGCCCTCGCCGACCCGATCGACGTCCTCCCCGAGGCCGCCGCCGCGTTACGGGCGCCGGTGCCGGTTCCGCCCTCGATCCGCGACTTCATGGCGTTCGAGGAGCACGTGGTGAACTCGATGGAAGCGATCGGGCAGCGGCTCGACCCCACCTGGTACGAGATCCCCGTCTTCTACTTCACCAACCCCGCCGCCGTCCACGGCCCACACGACGACGTGTCGATCTCCCCCGGCTCGACGATGTTCGACTACGAACTGGAGGTGGCAGCGGTGATCGGCACGGAGGGGTCCGACCTGGACCCGTCGGATGCCACGGCACACATCGCCGGCTACACGATCCTGTGCGACTGGAGCGCCCGCGACCTGCAGATGCGCGAGATGAAGCTCGGCCTGGGGCCCGCGAAGGGCAAGGACTCCGCCACGACGCTCGGGCCCTACCTCGTGACCCCGGACGAACTGGAATCCCGGTCCGGTACGGGCCTCGACCTCGGCATGCGCGCGACGGTCAACGGCGTTCCCTACAGCTCGGGGCGGCTCGCCGACATGTATTGGAGCTTCGGGCAGTTGCTGGCCTACGCCTCCCGAGGCACCCGCCTCGTACCCGGCGACGTGATCGGCAGCGGGACGGTGGGTACCGGCTGCATCCTGGAGCTCTCCCGCGTTCATGGCGCCGACCGGTACCCCTACCTCTCAGCAGGCGACGTGGTCCGGCTCGAGGTGGACGGCCTCGGCGCCCTCGACACGCGCATCCGCACCGGGCGCCCCGCTCCGCCCCTCGGCCCGACCCGCGGCCGCCCGGCCTGACGGCCCGCGCGCGCTGCCGATGACGACGCGCGCGAAACGACGCGCGTTCGGCGGAC
>JBKJPD010000609.1:0-4475 GCA_046595345.1 Pseudonocardia sp. | reverse complement strand
TGGGCTCACGATCCAGGGCTACAAGTTCCCGGCGATCACCGCCGCCCCCGGCGCGACGATCATGATCGTCGACGGTGACGGCGAGCCACACACCGTGACCGCCGACGACGGCAGCTTCGACACCGGGAGCTTCGACAGCTCGGCGCCGGGCAAGCTGGTCGCCCCGACCAAGCCCGGCACCTACCCGATCCACTGCACGATCCACCCCTCCATGCACGGCACCCTGACCGTCAGCTGACGCGTCCCCAACCTCTCAGGAGCATCTGTTGAAGACCTTCCTCAAGACCCTGTCCGCCGCCGCCCTCGCCGCGGCCCTGGCCACGCTCACCGCGTGCGGCGCGAGCACCACGACACCGGCCGCCGCACCGTCATCCGCCGCCGCTGCCCCATCGTCATCCGCCGCCGCGGCCGCCCCCGCCGCGGCGACCGGCACCCTCGACGCCGCCGACCAGTCCGGCGACGGCAAGTCCGTCAAGATCGCCTCCGTGAGCATCGATGCGGGCGGCAAGGGCGGCTGGGTCGCACTGCACATGGACAAGGACGGCAAGCCCGGCCCGGTGAAGTACTTCGTCCAGGTTCCTGCCGGATCGTCGAGCGATGTCGTCATCCCCACGCCCGGGGGCATCACCACCGGCGCCTACTGGCCGATGCTGCACGTGGACGACAGCGTGATCGGTACCTACGAGTTCCCGCAGACCGCGGGTGCGGACCTGCCGGCCAAGGCCGACGGGATGATCGTCATGAAGAAGATCACCGTCACGGTCCAGTAGCGGCAACCGACCGACGGACGGAGGCCTGATGACTGCTGTTGACGGTTCCACCACCCGGGGCCTGCCGCGCGTGGCCGAGGTGGTGTTGCGGGTGCTCGCCGCGGCCGGGCTGGGGATCGACGCCTATGTCCACTTCGACCTGGCCCCGAGCTACGACCTCAACGTCGCGGCGATCAGCGAGGGCGCCCTGTTCCGGGTCGAGGCGGCATCCGCGGTGGTCGCGGCCCTGCTGGTGCTGTTCGTCCGTGGTCGGCTGGTGGCGCTGGTGGCGTTCCTCGTCGCTGCCGGTGGGGTCGCGGCGGTGTTGCTGTTCTCCTACGTCAACTTCGGGGCGATCGGCCCGTTCCCGAACATGTACGAGCCGGTCTTCGACCCGGAGAAGAACCTCAGCCTGATCGGTGAGGCGGTGGCGGCGGTCGCCGCACTGCTCCTGCTCCTGTCCCGGTCCCGCGGTGCCGGCCGGCAGCCGACCTCGTAGCCCGAGCGGGTCACCGGGCCGTCCGCTGTTGCGGCCGGGCCGGTACGTGGGCCCCCGACCTCACCGTGGTAGGCGTCGACCACGACGCTCGGCCTCGGCCCGCTCGGGCTCGAGATCGGGCATCACGTGGGTGAGCAGCACCGGCGCGACGTGTGCGGCGCTGACGGTGACGACCCGGGGAGGTTCGTGGCCACCGCCAGCAAAAAAACTCCGCCCAGCGCGCTACCCAGATGCAGCCGGGTGGCGAGCACGTCGGTCTGCTTCGACAGTGCGATGCCGGCGATCCAGACCGCGACCGCGGCTCCCACGAAGATCGCAATGTTGGCCCAGAGGGGCAGTTGGTCCGTCCATCGACCGGGGCTCCGTTCACTGGGAAGGAGTGCCGAGGCGGTTTGCGATGTGTTCCTCGGCGCGGTGGGATCGGTGCCGAATCTATGGTGCCGGCCCGCTGCGGGTCTGGGACACAGCAGCCACTCGCGCACCCTGCACGTCGCGGGAATGTGTCGGCGGGTGGTGGACACGGAATCTCCTCGGGTTCGGGACACGGCGGGGCGGGGAGGGACCCAACGGTGTGCCGGATGAGCCCGACACCGCGCACGACGTTTCCGGAGGCCGGTCGGTTCACCTGCTCCTGTGATTTTCGTCGGATGCCGGACGTGCGTGATGTCCCGCGTCGGAGCAGGAACAGGGTCAGGTCGGCGTGCGCGGGCGCGTGGCGATTCCCAGCAGGTCGCGGGCGGGTCCGGCCGGTGCGGGTCCGTCAGGCCAGATGGCGCGCAGTAGCCGGGTGAGGTGGAGCCCGTCGATCGGTACCCTGACCAGGCGCCCCGAGGCGAGGTCGTCGTGGACGGCGAGGTCGGACAGCACGGCCGGGCCTGCGCCGGCGAGGACGGCGCTGCGGATCGCGGTGGTGGCGGAGAGTTCCAGCGCGGGCGTGGCGGGCCCGTGGGGTGTGACGGCGGCCAGTGCCCGTTCGAAGGCCTCCCGGGTGCCGGACCCGACCTCGCGGGTGACCAGCGGGGTGGCGGCGAGTTCCGCAGCCGCGACCCGACGGCGGGTCCACGGGTGTCCCGCGGGGACCACGACGACGAGCTCGTCGGTGGCCACTGTCGTGACGGCGAGCCCCGCCGGTAGGTCGGGTCCCTCGACGAACCCGAGCTCCGTCCCGCCGCTGAGCACCTGTGCCGCGACCCGGACGCTGTTGTGCACCGCGAGGCCCACCGCGGTCCGGGGTCTGCCCGCAGCCGCCTGTTGGGCGGCCAGCGCGACCAGCCAGCCGGGCAGCAGGTACTCCGCGACGGTGAAGCTGGCGGCTACGGACAGGCGCCCGTCGCGCTGACCGCGCAGCGAGGAGATGGCCGTGCCGAGTGCGTCGGCGGCGGCGAGCACCGGACCGGACCAGCCCGCGACCAGCGCGCCGGCGTCGGTCAGCGTGCTGCCCCGGGGGCCCCGGCGCACGACGGCGACGCCGACGAGTCGCTCGACGGTGCGGATCCGGGCCGACACCGCTTGTTGGGTGAGGCCCAGCTCACGTCCGGCCGCCCCGAGGCTGCCGGTACGGGCCACTGTCAGCAGCAGCTCCAGCGAGGCCAGGTCGGGGACGTGCGAGGACAGGGCCACGATCGCGATCCTAGGGCGCAAGCCACAAGGCGGCCTTGTGGATCCCCCGGAACAGGACGGCTACCGGCTGACGAGGCCCGCGGAGAAGATCAGGCCATGACCACCGACGCCCCTGCCCGGCCCGCCCCCGCCCGGCATCCTCTGCACCGGGCCGGTCTGTTCGGCGACCTGCAGCACCCGCGTCAGGTGTTGGCCCATCTCGGGCCGAACTGGTACGCCTCGATCATGGGCACCGGGATCATGGCCAACGCCGCGGTGACGTTGCCGCTGCAGTTCGCGGGGCTTCGGGCGGCGGCGACGGTGGTGTGGGGTGTCGCCTCGATCATGCTGGTCGCGTTGACCGTGGCGTGGGCGGCCCACTGGAATCGCCACCCCCGCACCGCCCGCGGGCACGCGGCGAACCCGGTGATGGCCCAGTTCTACGGGGCCCCGCCGATGGCGCTGCTGACCGTCGGCGCCGGCACCCTGCTGCTGGGCCGCGACGTGCTGGGCGAGTCTCTTGCGGTGCACATCGACTGGGTGCTGTGGACCCTGGGCACCGTCGCGGGGCTGGCCAGCGCGGTGGTGATCCCGTTCCTGATGTTCACCCGCCACGAGCTGACGTCGGATTCGACGTTCGGTGGATGGTTGATGCCGGTGGTGCCGCCGATGGTCTCGGCCGCAACCGGCGCCCTGCTGGTGCCCTACGCCGCGGCGGGCCAGGCCCGGCTGAGTCTGCTGCTGGGCTGCTATGCGATGTTCGGGCTGAGCCTGATCGCCTCGATGATCGTGACCACCCTGATCTGGTACCGGCTGGCCGTGCACAAGCCCGGCCCGGCTGCGACGGTGCCCACGTTGTGGATCGTGCTGGGCTGGCTGGGCCAGTCGATCACCGCGGTGAACCTGCTCGGCGGGGTCGCGCACCTGGCGTTGCCGGCCCCGTACTCGACGGCGTTCGAGGTGTTCGGCCTGGTCTACGGGGTGCCCGTGTTCGGGTTCGCGCTGCTGTGGATCGCGCTGGTCGCCGCGATGACGATCCGCACCGCACGCGAGCACCTGCCGTTCTCGCTGACCTGGTGGTCGCTCACCTTCCCGGTGGGCACGGTCGTCACCGGTACCAGCGCGTTGGCCCTGCACAGCGGGTCGGTGGTGCTCGCCGTGCTCGCGGTCGCGTTCTACGTGGGGTTCGTCGGAGCCTGGGTGACGGTCGCGTCCCGCACCGTGCGGGGCAGCGCCAGCGGTCACCTGTTCCTCCCCCCGGCACCGGCACCCGCATGACCAACGATTCGGCCCGGGATCCGGACTACCGGTTCACGTTGGCCAACGAGCGGACCTTCCTGGCCTGGCTGCGCACCTCGCTCGCGCTCGTCGCGGGCGGGGTCGCGGTCGTACAACTCGTCCCGGAGCTCGGCTTCACCGGTGCCCGCCACCTGATCGGGGTGGCACCTGCCGCCCTCAGTGTCGCGGTGTCGGCGGGCAGCCTGCTGCGGTGGCACCGCGTGCAGGCGGCGTTGGAGCGCGAGTCGGACCTGCCCCCGACCCGGATGCCGCTGCTGCTCGGGATCGCGCTGGATCCAGTGGGGCGAGGCGCGGGGGTTGATCCAGCCGACCCGGGACTGTGGCCGACG
>JBKJPD010000423.1:0-5030 GCA_046595345.1 Pseudonocardia sp. | reverse complement strand
CTTGACATCCGGGTCGAGCTGTGCGGCCGGTTCCATCACAGCAAGATAGTCTGCAACGGTGACCTGGCCCACGGCGGGAGGCATCGGACTTACCACCCGCCGTGGGCCAGGTCACCGTTGCAGACTATCTTGCTGTGATGGAACCGGCCGCACAGCTCGACCCGGATGTCAAGAAGAGTGCTCTGATCCCGTTCAATCCTGGCACGGACGAAGATGAGCAGAAGAAGGCGGCGGCGGCTCTTGCGCAGTCCTATCTGTTCTCCAACGCAGACGCCGTAGGATCAATGTTTCCCGAGTTGCAGCAGTTGCTGAAGCGCTGGCTCGACTCCCGCTCGACTCCCTTCCCTCAACTAGTTGCGGCGGCGGCGACGCTGCCCTCTTCGCGAATCATCCAGTTGGACTCGTCCTATCTGGAACAGACCGGGGCGCGCATTTCCGAACGGCGGGGGTGCGACCGAGCACAGACATTCTTCTCTCTGGATGGCTCGTCTAACAACGTATGCAGCCTTGTCCTCACCTTGCAAGTGCGCTCCGTCCCAGCGAGTCAGAGCTGAGTGGCAATGAACCTGAAAAACCGAAGTCGTCCAGATACGACGGTTGCACGAACTGGAGCGAGCACCGCATGCTCGCTCTGAATAATGTGTCGAAATCGTACGGCCGCCATTCTCACCGTGTCCACGTTCTTCGCGACATCTCGCTGGGCGTGGGTGCCGGCGAGACAGTCTGGCTGCGCGGGGACTCCGGATCCGGAAAGTCGTCACTTATCCGGGTAGCCGGATTACTCTCGACACCGGACTCCGGCAACGTGAGAGTCGCAGACGTAGACATCTCACACGCGGAGCCGCTACACGACGTTCGCCGAGACAAGATCGGGATCGTATTTCAACACGGCAACTTGTTGCCTGACCTCACCGTGAGCGACAACGTCGCTATCGCGGCCCGCTTCACGTCGCGTCAGGAGATCCTGCATCTTCTCGAAGCCCTGGGACTGGGTGCGATCGCCGATCGGCCTGCCAAGCAGATCTCAGGGGGCGAAGCACAGCGCGTCGCGTGCTGCAGGGCTCTTGTCAATGATCCCGTCCTGCTGCTGTTCGATGAGCCCACATCTGGTCTCGACGCGAAGAACGCGGCTTTAGTACGTGAGGCACTCGATGTATCGAGAGCCCGCGGGCGCGCCATTCTGATCGCCAGTCATGATCCCGCCACGGAGGCGATCGCCGATCGGGTCATCAACATGAGGGATGGCAGCCTTGTCTGATGTCAACGTGCTGGTGCGAGCCACCGTCCGCACAAGCCTGCGACGCCAGCGCTCCTTGCTGGCGCTGATGGTGATATTTGTATCGGTGGTACTCGTCTGCAACGGGGTTGTCGGAGCCGGCGTGGCGAAGTATGCCCGATCCGTCCAGTACCAGTCCGCCCTCAATCTGATCGAGCTTTCCTCTGCATCCTCGGCTGCCAGGCGCGAGATCAGTACGGAGACCTTGCGGGAAGTTCGTGACATCCCGGGGGTGACCGGCGTCTATCCTTGGACACAGGTAGACCTGTCAATATCCAACCCATCGGACTGGCCAGATCCACAGACCAATCCCGGTGCCCTTTGGGCGACGCCCGTCGTGCCCGGGCTAGGTCCCCAGATCGTACTGGGCTCCTTTCCCGCTACCGGATTGTCCGGCGGCCAGATCGCGCTTCCACGGTCTGTTCCGGGCGGCGTTCTTGATAATCTGCTGGGCAAAATCATCGTGCTCGAGTACACGAAGGTCCTTGGTTCTGGGCGCGGCGAACCGGCGAGAAAGTCTTTTATGGTAGTAGCGATCTTCGATAACTCCACGCCAGGCGAGGCCGGGCCCACACCGTCCTACATCGCTGATGCAGACCTAACGAGTATCATTCGAGAATCCGGTGCCGTCGACGGTGACATGACCTACACCACCGCCTACGTGCAGACGGCGGGCCCAGGCGATGTGCCGCGCGTTCAAACAGCATTAGCAACCCGGGGCTTCGCCGTTTCCAGTGTCGCGACGCAGTTGCGTTCGCTTGGCGGACTGTTCAATGTGCTTAGTTGGGCAAGTTGGATTTTCGGCGTACTTCTGATCCTTGTCTGCCTTGGCATCGGTGGTGCTATAGGCTCGGCATGGGTGCAACAACGAACACGTGAGATCGGACTTCTCAAGGCGATCGGCTGGAGTAGATCACGCATTACGAGTGCCTTGATGCTCGAACTGGGTCTGGTCGGACTGGTTGCCGCCGCGATAGGAACGATCGTCGGCATTATCGGCTCGGCGACGACCACCGCTGTCGTCGCAAGCCAGCAGATCGAGTTGCTACCGGTCGACCCGTGGGGACTACCCGAGCCGGTCATACTCCTGCTGTCCTTAGCCCTCGTGCCGCTGTGTGTCTGCCTGGGCGGAGTTCGTAGTGCGCTACGCGCGGTGAACATCGATGCAGACAACGCGCTCAGGGATCTATGAGACAAGGTCATCAGGCCGAGCGTCAGGGCCAGTGCTGGTCAAAGTGGTTCTTGGTCCGGTTGGGCAGTGCCGGCCACACATGGATCTCCGAACCGCACTTCATCACTTCGGCAGCAGCGTTTCCGCGACGTCGTGTTCCGATGGGAGTACGTCGATCTTCGTACCGGTGACCTTAAAATCTGGTGGCAGCTCCAGCGCAACAGCTGGAAGCACGGCTGCAGCGACCCGCACGCCTGCGGCCAACGTCTGCACCGTCAGACGTGCCCGGCGAAATGCACCCGGCACGCGACGGCCTGCCCGCAACGCTACGGCGGCGGGCTCGTCTTCCGGCGGCCGAAGGGCAAGAGCCGGCGACAGATCACGATGCCGGCCGATCTCGTCGAGGCGATGCAGCGTCACCGCCAGGTGCAGGACACCGAGCGCGAGCAGGCCGGCGGCGAGTGGCAGGACCCCGACCTCGTGTTCGCCCAACCGGACGGCTCGGCCGTCGACCCGCGCCACGACTGGGAGGAGTGGAAGCAACTACTCAAGGCGGCCGGCGTGCGCGACGTCAGGGTCCACGACATCCGGCACACCGCCGGCACGCTGCTTGTCGCGCAGGGCGTCCACATCCGGGCCGTTCAAGAGATCCTCGGCCACTCCGACGTGCGGACCACCGAGGGCTACACACGTGGCCTCCGAGATCGCCCGTGATGAAGCCGCCCGGATGGGCCGGGCGTTGTGGGGTGCCGACGATGACTGAGGCACCGATCCTCCGCGCGCCGTGGGCGCTCACCCCGCCGTACGACGCGAAGGACTGCCGGCTGTTCCGGCAGCCCCACGAGCCGGCCGATGCCGCCCGGCATCGGGTGATCGCGCTCAAGGTCGCGGCGATGCTCGAACCGCTCGACGGGCTGCCCGTGAGCGACTACGAGCGCCAGGTCCTGAGCTGGGTCGCCTGCTGGGAGACCCACACGATCGCGGTCCTCGCGGCGCTTCTGCGACGGACCCGGCAGGCACCGCCTGCGTAGCAAGTGCAACCAGAACTGCGACCAGCTCGACCGAGAACGATCTTGCGAGTGGGTGAGATCCCTGATCAGGGGTGGAGCCGCCTTGGGGAGTCGAACCCCAGACCTACGCATTACGAGTGCGTCGCTCTAACCGACTGAGCTAAGGCGGCGTTGTGCCGGGGCCAGTGTACCGATCCACTTCGGCCCCTCCCCGCCGGGCGTCAACCCCGGAGCAGGGCCATCATCATCGCCTCCACGGCGATCTCGGGCTTCACGTTCTGGTCCATCGCCGTGCGGCAGGCCAGCACCGCCTCCAGCCTGCGCAGCACCGACTCGGGGGGCCATTCGGTGGCTGCCAGGCGGATGTCGGTCTCCCGGTCGGGGTTGGTGAGGGGGACTTGCGCGTCGGCCCCAACGACCAGTGCGTCGCGTAGGAAACCGGCCAGGTCGATCAGCGCCCGGTCGATCGCGTCACGTTGGTTGCGGGTGGTACGGGACTTCTGCAGTTTCACGAGGGCGTTCTCGGCGGCCTTGGCGCTGCGGGCGGCGGCCGCGACACCCTTACCGACGCCACCGGCGCCCATCGCGACGCCGAGCTCCTCGCGCTCGGCGAGGTCACGGGCCCCGCTCAGCTCGACAGCCTCGGCCTTGGCGTTGCGCACCAGCTCTCCTGCATGGGCGAACGCGTCACCCAGGCTCCGGATGCGCAGCGGCAGCGCCAGCACCTTCTCGCGGTAGCTGCGGGCGTCCGGATCACGGGCAAGACGGCGAGCCCGGCCGACATGGCCCCCGGCCACCGACGCCGCCCAGCGCGCCATCTCCGGGTCGATGCCGTCGCGGCGCACCAGCACATCGGCGATCGCGTCGGGTGGGGGTGTGCGCAGCGGCACCGGGCGACAGCGCGAGCGGATCGTGACGCTCACGTCCTCGGGATGGTCCGACGGTGCGCAGAGCAGGAAAATCGTCTGTTCCGGGGGCTCCTCGATGAACTTGAGAAGCGCGTTGGCCGCTCGCTCACCCAGCCGGTCGGCGTCCTGGATGATCAAGATCTGGAACCGGCCGCTGGCGGGGCGTCGTGCTGCGGACTGCACGAGCGTGCGCATCGAGTCCACCGAGATCGACAGGCCCTGCGGCACCACCTCACGCACGTCGGCGTGCGTGCCTGCCATCACCGTGTGGCAGGACGCGCAGTGACCGCACCCGTGGTCGGGGCACTGCAGCGCCGCGGCGAACGCGCGAGCCGCCACCGAGCGGCCCGATCCTGGCGGGCCCGTGAACAGCCACGCGTGCGTCATCGCCGCCGGGTTCTCCGCAGCTCCGCTCAGCTTCGCGACGGCCGCCGCCTGCCCGACCACCTCGTCCCAGACACTCACCACGCCGCCCCGGGATGCCGCTCGCACGGCGCCCATGATCGCCACGCGCGGTGCATGAGGTGCACCGGTGCACGTCCTGTACCGCAGACGACGATCATGGTCGGGGATCGACGCCCAGGGCCGCATCCAGCGGGCGCCCGTTGCCGACAGGCCGTGGCGGCAGCATCGGGAGCAGGCCCGCGACGACCTGCTCGGCCACC
>JBKJPD010000263.1:0-4773 GCA_046595345.1 Pseudonocardia sp. | reverse complement strand
CCGCGTCGATCTCGTCGACGAAGATGATGCACGGAGAGTTCTGCTTCGCCTGCTCGAACAGGTCACGCACGCGGGACGCGCCGACACCGACGAACATCTCGACGAAGTCGGAGCCCGAGATCGTGTAGAACGGCACGCCCGCCTCGCCTGCGACCGCACGGGCCAGCAGCGTCTTGCCGGTGCCGGGGGGGCCGTAGAGCAGCACGCCCTTCGGGATCTTCGCGCCGAGCGCCTGGTATCGGGTGGGATTCTGCAGGAAGTCCTTGATCTCGTGCAGTTCCTCGACAGCCTCGTCGGCGCCCGCGACGTCACTGAAGGTGGTCTTGGGCATGTCCTTGTTGAGCTGCTTGGCCTTCGACTTGCCGAAGGACATCACCCGGTTGCCGCCGCCCTGGGCGTTGTTCATGAACCAGAACAGGAGGAGCAGGACGACGCCCAGCGGGATCAGATAGATCAACATGCTGACGAGCAACGAATCCTGGCGCACGGTGGTGTTGAACGCCGGTTTGTTGCTCGCGTCCTGGAGCTTCTGGGTGACCAGGAGGCTGGTACCTGTCGGATACTGCGCGATGATCTGGGTGCTGCCGTCGACGGGCTGGGCCAGGGTGAGGCGGAGTCGCTGCTCACGGTCCTCGACCAGCGCACTTCGGACGTTGCCGCCCTCGATCTGGGCGAGCGCGACGGAGGTGTCCACCTGGGTGTAGCCGCGTGTGTCGTCGAACAGCAGGCTGAAGGTGAAATAGACCAGGACTACGACTAGGAGCCAGGTCAACGGGTTGCGAATCAGACGCTTGCGGTCCATGCAGCTTCGGCCTGTAGCGGCCTTCACCCTCCCTGGCGAGATTCAGCAGGCAGCGGTGATGCGCTGACCGGCCCCGAGTCCCCCAGGGTAGCGGGCTGCGGGCCGGCTCGCGCAGCCGCGCCGTACTGCGTACCCCGATCCCGGGGTCCATGCTCTGCCAACGATCGGACACGAGCGGGTGTTCCCGTCTCCATGTCCCGCGGTATATCCGGATTCACCGGATCGAGGGATAACCGGCTCCTCGGGGGATCGTTAATCAGCCGGCGGGTATGCGGACGTGACCGTGCTGCACAGCGGTCGGGGGGAGCAACAGGATGACGGTCAGGCTTCGTGGGGTGGCGGCTGCTGCCGCCACTGTCGGTGTCGTGGGACTCGGGGCGCTCTTCGCCCCGGCCGCGACCGCGGCACCGGTTCTCGCTGCGGTCCCGGCGCAGGCACCGTCCTCGGAGTGGGCGGCCGCGGGCACCGCGGCCATCCACCCCGGTGTCGTCACCGAGTCCAAGGGTGGCGGTACGTGCACCAGCAACTTCATCTTCACCAGCGGCAACCGGACCTTCATCGGCCAGGCCGCCCACTGCGCAGGCACCGGTGAGGCCACCGAGACCGACGGCTGCAACTCGGGTACCGGCCCGCTCGGCACACCCGTCGTCATCAAGGCCGCCGACGGCACCGACCGCGCCGGCTCCCTCGTCTACAGCTCGTGGGTCACGATGCAGCGCAACGGCGAGGCCGACCCCGACACCTGCGCCTTCAACGACTTCGCACTGGTGGAGCTCGCGCCGGCCGACGTCGCCGACGTCAACCCGAGCATCCCGATCTTCGGTGGCCCCACCGGCATCAACACCGACGGACTCGTTGCGGGAGACCAGGTCTTCACCTACGGCAACTCGCCGCTCCGATCGGGCATCAGCCTGCTCAGCCCGAAGGTCGGCGTGAGCGCGGGCGACACCGGCGGTGGCCGCAGCCACCTGGTCTACACGGTCAGCCCCGGCATCCCAGGAGACTCGGGCAGCGCCTTCCTCGACGGTGCAGGCAACGCGGTGGGCCTGCTCTCCACGCTGAACCTCGCCCCGCTTCCCCTGAGCAACGGCGTCGCGGACCTTGCGAAGGCGCTGGCCTACGCGAACGCCAACGGCGACCTCGGCGCCATCAAGCTGGCGCTGGGCACCGAGCCGTTCCAGTCAGCGCCCGCAGGCGTGCCGGCGAAATCGCTGGCGGGCCCGGCGGGGCCGCCCATCACGGCCGAATAGCACGAGCACGACCGAGAAAGCCCGGCCCGGGAACACCGGGCCGGGCTTTCGTCGTCTCAGGCGTAGACGCTGGGGTCCAGCGTCCCTATGAACGGCAGGTCGCGGTAGCGCTCGCCGTAGTCCAGGCCGTAGCCGACGACGAACTCATTGGGAATGTCGAAGCCGACGTACCGCACCGGCACCTCGACCTTCACCGCGTCGGGCTTGCGGAGCAGAGCACACACCTGCAGGGACGCGGGGCCGCGCGACTCGAGGTTCTTGAGCAGCCACGACAGCGTCAGGCCGGAGTCGATGATGTCCTCGACGATCAGCACGTGGCGGCCCGCGATGTCGCGGTCCAGGTCCTTGAGGATCCGCACCACACCCGACGACGAGGTGGACGAGCCGTAGGAGCTGACCGCCATGAACTCCAACTGGACGGGCAGTGGCAGCGCCCGGGCGAGATCGGTCATGAACATGACCGCTCCCTTGAGAACCCCGACGAGCAGCAGGTCCGACTCCCGCCCGGTCCCTACGCAGTCCTGCGCGTAGTCGCAGCCGATCTGCTCGGCCAGCTCGGCGGTCTTGTCGCGGATCGCCTTTTCGGTGACCAGCGTCGACGCGATATCACCGTCGTACACGGCGGCCGTCCTCCCCAAGATCTCGACTTCTCGAATCAGACGACCGGAGGCCACCTGATCGGGCGCAGGGTGAGCCTGCCACGCGCGCGGACCAGCTCCAACCCGCCCGGAAGGGCGACTCCACCCCGATCGGGTCCCCGACCTGCGAGAACGTCCGCGGCACGCAGGTGTTCATCGGTGAGCCCTCTCACGCCGAGATCGGTCAGCCAGGCCCGCAGCACACGCCTGCGCAGCGCCGGGGCGACCCGGGCCACAGCATCGGTGCGCAGGTCGTCGCCGTCCAAGGCGGGTGCCAGCAGCCCCGCCGCGACCCCGTCGAGCACCTCGGCATCCTCCCGAAGTTGGGCGGCGGTGCGGGCCAACGCTGCCGCCACGCCGCCTGCCAGCACGTCCTCCAGCAGCGGTAGCACCTCGTGCCGCAGCCGCACCCTCGTGAATCGGGGATCGATGTTGTGCGGGTCGTCCCAGACCCGCAGGCCCAGTTCGTCGCAGGCCGCCCTGGTGACGGCGCGGCGGACCCCCAACAGCGGGCGCAGCCAGGGGTCGTCCCAGGTACGCATACCGGCGAGCGACCGTGCACCGGAACCTCGGCCGAGCCCCAGCAGCACCGTCTCGGCCTGGTCGTCGAGGGTGTGCCCGAGCAGCACGGGCGACTCCGGGTGCGGGCGGGCGGCCCGCAGGGCGCCGTATCGAGCGTTGCGGGCCGCGGCCTCCGGCCCGCCGGGGCCGGCGACCACGACGGTGTGTACCGCCGCGGAGACCCCGAGCCCGGCGAGGATCTCCACCGTCGCCCGCGCTCGCTGCGGCGAGCCGACCTGCAGGCCGTGGTCGACGACGACGGCCCGCACGCCGTCCGCGCCGCGGACCCCCACCGCCGCGGCGGCGAGGGCGAGCGAGTCGGCACCGCCGGAGCAGGCGATCACAGTGGGGACCGCGCGGGCGGCGGCGGGCCGACCGTCGAGCGCGTCGCGGACGGCTAGCCGCACCTCGGTGGTCGCCGGCCCGCACCTGCCCACCGCCACCTCCTCGGTCAATGCGCCACCCGTGCGCCATTGCGCACCGGTCAGGGGTGGATGCGGCGAATCCAGGCGCCCGGGTCGGCGAGCTCGGCGCGGGTGGGGAGTGTGTCGGGACTCTCCCAGACGCGATTGAAGCCGTCCATGCCCACGGCCAGCACCACGTGCCGGGTGAACGCTCCCCCCACGGCGTACTGGCGCACCTTCGCCTCGACGCCGAGCAGGGCGCGCAGCAGGCGGTCGATAAGCCCTCCCCCGCGGCGGCGGGCCGTGAACCGCGCCCGGATGGTGTCCACGCTCGGCACGATCTCGGGCCCGGCCGCGTCCATCACGTGGTCGGCGTGGCCCTCCAGGAGCGTGGTGAGAGCGAGCAGCCGGTCGAGCACCTCCCGCTGCTCGGGGCCCTGCAGCAGCTCGACGATGGCTAGCGAGTCACCGCCCGATTCGCGCAGCGCCCGCACCATGTCCGACAGCCGCTCGAGCATCGCGCCCGCCCCGGTCGTGCCCGGCCCGCCGACCGAGAGCAGCCTGCCGACCTCGCCCGCGAAGTAGTCGCGCAGCCACGGAACCGCGGTGAACTGCAACCGGTGGGTGGCCTCGTGCAGGCACACCCACAGCCCGAAGTCGGCCTCCGGGACCTCCAGTGCCCGCTGCGCCGCGTAGACGTTCGGTGCCACGAGCAGCAGCCTGCCCTCGCCGTCGCTGCCGCCGAAGGGGTCGTACTGCCCGAGCACCCGCCCCCCGAGGTAGGCGACGACCCCGCCGATCTGGAGCCCGGCGGTGCGAGCCGTGAACGCGCGGGCCGCCCGGGACGTCGCCGGCAGCTGCGCGTCAGCCGTCAGCGCCGCCATCCCGCGCAGGGCAGCCGCGGCCCAGGCTGGCCGGTCCACCACGTCGGCAGGCAGCAGGGGAAGCCCGTGGCCAAGGCCCGTGACGTCGCGGACGTGGCCCTCGGCCACCGCCGCGTCGGAACGCAGGCGCGCCACCAGCTCGGCCGCCTCGTCCCGGCCCGCCTCGGGCCCGGCCTTGATCAGCCGAGTCGCGGTGCGCCGGGCCAGCTCCCAGTCGACCGGCAGACCTCGGCC
>JBKJPD010000306.1:0-5592 GCA_046595345.1 Pseudonocardia sp. | reverse complement strand
GACGTCGGCGGCGTGGCCATCGGCCGGTGTCTCGACGACGACCGGCGCGCCGGCCGCCGCGCACACCGCGGCGAGCATCTCGGGTGCGATGGTGCCCTTGCCGATGCCGGCGTGCCGGTCGCGCGCGGAGCCGAACTCGTCGCGCGAGTCGTTGAGATGCACCAGGTCGATGCGGCCGGTGATGGCACGCGCACGGTCGACGACGTCGACGAGGTCCTCCCCCGCGGCGAAGGCGTGGCAGGTGTCGAGGCAGAACCCGATCCCGAACCCGCCGACGGCGTCCCAGAGGCGGGCCAACGCGTCGAAGCGCCGGGCCATCGCGTTGTCGCCGCCCGCGGTGTTCTCGATGAACACCGGCACCGCGAACCCGCCGTCGTCGGCCTGGCGCTGGACGAACTTGCGCCAGTTGTCCACACCCGTTGCCGCGTCCTCGGGATGCGTGACGTGGCCGCCGTGCACGACGAGCCCGATGGCGCCGACCTCCGCGGCCGCCTCGGCGTGCTGGACGACGAGCTTGCGCGACGGGATGCGGATGCGGTTGTTCAGCGACGCGAGATTGACGACGTAGGGCGAGTGCACCACCACGGCGATGTCGCTGCTGCGGAGTTGCTCGGCCTGTGGATGCGACGCCGGCTTCTTCCAGCCCTGTGGGTCGGCCAGGAAGATCTGCACGATGTCGGATCCGGTCGCCGCGGCCGCCGCGATGGGGTCGTCCTCACGCGCGTGGGCCCCGATGAGCATGCCGTCGAGACTAGTGTCCGCCCGCGACAGCCCCGTGGCCCTCCCGGCGCCCGATCGGTGGGTTCGGCATGGGTGCGGTCCGAACTCCTCGTAGAACGTCCGCGATCATCTCGGAGATCACCAGGTCGCGGTGATGGAGCGAGGCCGCAGAGCGGGCCGCCGGCACGTCACTCCGCCGCGCCCGACTGCAGGCCGGCACATTCGCGCTGATACCCTCGACCTCCGCGCATCGACCGGTGTCCCTCTGGACGCTGCTGTCGCACCCCGAGCACGTTCCGGTGGTCCGATTCTGTCGGTGTGCGGTGAGAACCTCCTGTCGCGGACTTCCCGCGACCGTTAGCCCATAGGAGGTGAGTGGTTCTCATGCGTCATTACGAGCTGATGGTCATCCTCGACCCCAGTCTTGACGAGCGCACTGTAACGCCGTCGCTGGAGGCTTTCCTCAACGTCGTGAAAAACGACGGAGGGACAATCGAGAAGATCGAGGTGTGGGGCAAGCGTCGCCTCGCCTTCGAGATCCTGAAGAATGCCGAGGGCATCTACGCGGTGCTCGAGGTGGCCTGCGAGCCGGCCACGGTCGCCGAGCTGGACCGGCAGCTGGGCCTCAACGAGTCCGTCCTGCGCACGAAGGTCCTGCGTCGCGAGCCGAAGCGCGCACCCGCCCCGAAGGTCGCGCCTGTCGCGCCCGTCGCGGTCACCGCGGGCGACTGAGGCTCACCATGGCAGGCGAGACCATCGTCACCGTGGTCGGCAACCTCACAGCCGACCCGGAGCTGCGTTTCACCCCCTCGGGGGCGGCGGTCGCCAACTTCACGGTTGCCGCCACGCCGCGCACCTTCGACCGCCAGAGCGGCGAGTGGAAGGACGGCGACGCGCTGTTCATGCGTTGCAACGTGTGGCGCCAAGCCGCGGAGAACGTGGCCGAGACCCTCACCCGTGGCATGCGGGTGATGGTGTCGGGCCGATTGCGGCAGCGTTCCTTCGAGACCCGCGAGGGCGAGAAGCGCACCGTTGTGGAGCTGGAGGTCGATGAGGTCGGTCCGTCGTTGAAGTACGCCACGGCCAAGGTCAACAAGGTCAGCCGCGGCAGCGGCAGCGGCGGCTTCGGTGGTGACGGTTCCGGTTCCGGTTCGAGCACCGGTGGTGATGGCGGCTTCGGTGGCAACGCCCCCGCCGACGACCCCTGGGGTTCTGCCCCCGCCGCTGGCAGCAGCCCCGCCGTCGACGACGAGCCCCCGTTCTAGCTCCACACCACCACTTCTCGCCCCGCAACGTCGCCGGACGCAGCAATACCGGCCCGTTGGGGCCGGGCACCGAGCACAACCAGGAGTACCCACATGGTCAAGCCCGTCCTGCGCAAGCTCAAAAAGAAGGTGTGCGCGTTCTGTAAGGACAAGGGACAGGACATCAACTACAAGGACACCGGCCTGCTGCGGAAGTTCATCTCCGATCGCGGTAAGATCCGGGCCCGCCGGGTGACCGGCAACTGCCGCCAGCACCAGCGTGACGTCGCGGTCGCGGTCAAGAACTCCCGCGAGGTCGCACTGCTTCCTTACACATCGACCGCCCGATAAGGGACGAGTACACCCATGAAGCTCATCCTCACCGCCGACGTGCCCAACCTGGGCGCGCCGGGCGACATCGTCGAGGTCAAGGACGGCTACGGCCGCAATTATCTTCTCCCCCGCAGGATGGCCATCACAGCCACCCGCGGAGCAGAGAAGCAGGTTGCCTCGATCCAGCGTGCCCAGAAGGCCCGCCAGATCCGCGACCTTGGCCACGCCAAGGAGGTGGCCGGCGAGCTCGGCAGCCTCACGATCACCATCAAGGCCAAGTCGGCAGGCGACACCGGTCGTCTGTTCGGGTCGGTCACCACCTCCGACGTCGTCGATGCCATCCGCGCCGCCGGCGGTCCGCCGCTGGACCGGCGTGCCGTCGAGGTGCTGGCCCAGATCAAGACCATCGGGGCCCACCCGGTGACGGTGCGTCTGCACCCGGAGGTCACCACCGAGCTGACCGTTCAGGTTGTCGGCAGCTGACACCGTTTCTCACGTTCAGTGATCGGGGCGGGACCGCGGGCATGTGCCCGGGTTCCGTCCCGTTCATGTTGACGGCGTCGCATCCCGTGAGCGGTCTACCCAGCAACGGCGACACGCGCGCAACTGTGGGTAACAGCGCCGAGTGACCGCTCGGATGCGCTGGGCGGAGACTCCCGGTGGTTAGCGACACGCCCGTAACCGGCCCGGCGGCGTGTCGCGAAAGTAAAGTTGTCCACAGTCGACTGTGTGCCTGTGAGCAGCGCATACGCCGAATATTCGACACTTATCCACACTTCGTCCACAGGCTGCTCCCGGTGCTCTCCTGCAGGTCGTCCGATCCGTCCCCAGCCAGTCCACAGGTTCGTGCACAGGCCCGTTCGACTTCACGCCTGTTGCCCCATAACGTCGCCGCGCGGGGTATGGGGACATGGTCCGATAGATGTCCGCCGTTCACCGGGGCGCCGTTCTCACGTGTTGCGAGCGGATCGAACATATGTTCGATAGACTGGCGAAGGAGGTGACGCTGCGTATGGCTCTAGCTGATGACCGACCGGCTACCGATCGGCCGGTGTCGAGACCGCGTCCGGTCCGGGCGGCCGGGGAGGTTCCGGCGGCGGCCGGCAGTTTCGACCGGCAGCCACCCCAGGACCTCATCGCCGAGCAGTCCGTGCTCGGCGGGATGCTGCTCAGCAAGGACGCCATCGCCGATGTCGTCGAGGTGCTGCGGCCCGATGACTTCTACCGCCCCGCCCATCAGACCGTCTACGACTGCATCCTCGACCTGTACGGCCGCGGGGAGCCCGCCGATGCGGTCACGGTCGCCGCGGAGCTGCAGCGCCGCGGCGAGCTCATCCGCCTCGGTGGAGCGCCATACCTGCACACCCTGATCGCCACGGTGCCCACCGCGGCCAACGCGGCGTACTACGCGGAGATCGTCGCCGAGAAGGCCATCCTGCGGCGCCTGGTCGAGGCCGGCACCCGCATCGTCCAGCTCGGATACCACGGCGCCGATGGTGCGGAGGTCCACGAGGTCGTCGACCGCGCCCAGGCCGCCATCTACGACGTCACCGAGCGCTCCACGAGCGAGGACTACGTCGCACTCGAGGAGCTGCTGCAGCCCACAATGGACGAGATCGACGCCATCGCCTCCCGCGGCGGCGTCGCGCTGGGCGTCCCCACCGGCTTCGTCGACCTCGACGCGGCCACCAACGGTCTGCACCCGGGCCAGATGATCGTGGTGGCGGCGCGACCCGGGCTCGGGAAGAGCACGCTCGGGCTGGATTTCGCCCGTTCCTGCTCGGTCAAGCACGGCCTCACGAGCGCGGTGTTCTCGCTGGAGATGAGCAAGTCCGAGATCGTCATGCGGCTGCTCTCGGCCGAGGCCAGCATCCGACTGTCCGACATGCGCGCCGGCCGGATGAGCGACGACGACTGGACGCGCATGGCGCGGCGGATGAGCGAGATCAGCGAGGCGCCGCTGTTCATCGACGACTCCCCGAACCTCACGCTGATGGAGATCCGGGCCAAGGCGCGGCGGCTCAAGCAGCGCCACGACCTCAAACTCGTGATCCTCGACTACATGCAGCTCATGACGTCGGGTCGCAAGGTCGAGTCGCGGCAGCAGGAGGTGTCGGAGTTCTCCCGGCAGATCAAGCTGCTGGCCAAGGAGATCGAGGTCCCGGTGGTGGCGATCAGCCAGCTGAACCGCGGGCCCGAGCAGAGAACCGACAAACGTCCCATGCTGTCCGATCTACGTGAATCGGGAAGTATCGAGCAGGATGCCGACATGGTGATCCTGCTGCATCGCCCCGACGCGTTCGAGCGTGACGACCCCCGTGCCGGCGAGGCCGATCTCATCCTCGCCAAGCACCGGAACGGCCCTACCAGCACCATCACTGTGGCCCACCAGTTGCACTACAGCCGTTTCGCCGACCTCGCCCACGGCTGAGCAGGGGCTGCCGGGGCCGGTGAGTCCATCGACCGCCGGTGACTGAGGATGCGCGACTCTCGGGCGGCGATCAGGCGAAACCGGCGCGGCCGAATCTGGTGGCACCGGTGTGGGCGGCGAAGAGGGCGAAGATCGCCAGGGTCATCCCGGCGAGTGCCACGGGCACGGCGGCGACGATGCTACCGAGCACCAGCAACACGAGCCCGGTGATGAGTAGGAACTTCGGCGTCGTGCCGCCCGGGCCGCGGGCTGCGCGGGTGAACATGCGGACCAGATCCGGGTCAGATTCGAGGAGATGGCGCTCCATACGCGCCAAAGTCCGACGTTCACGTTCGCTGAGCACGGGCACCTCCGGTGAGCGGGGAAGGAAAATGAATCCCGAGCTCTCCGATGACCCCGGTACCGACCTACCCCTGAGGGTAGGCCCCTTCCGTGTGGGCCGCGCGTAGAGTCGCCGCTCCTGAAGGTGTGGTGGTGGACCTCTCAGTCGACACCGCCTCAGCCCCCGATATGTGTCCTGATCAGAGCAGTTGCCCGGTCGGCACATTCGATAGTGGCCAGGTGGGCCGCGGGGAGCACCTCGAGGCGCGCGCAGGGGATGGTGTCCGCGAGCGTCCGGGCGTGCGGTTCCACCGGTGTCGACAGGTCGGCTGATCCGGCGATCACCAGTGTCGGGACGGCAACGGCGGGCAGCCGGTCCCGGTGGTCGAAGACCTCGATGGCTTGACAGCAGGCGAGGTAACCCTCGTCGGGGGTGCCGGCGACCATCGCGACGGCCTCGGCGACCACGGCGGGATGGGCGGCGGCCCAGGCCGGCGTGAACCACCGGCCGACGACTGCCTGCGCGATCGGTGCGGTGCCCGC
>JBKJPD010000275.1:0-4273 GCA_046595345.1 Pseudonocardia sp. | reverse complement strand
CCGAGCAGCGCGCTGACCCCGCGGACCTCGTCCTTGCCCAGCCCGGCATCGACCAGCGGCGCGATCGCGCCCCGGGCGGACGCGGCCCGCTGACCGGGGCGGTGGTCGCCGAGATCGTCGAGGTTGGTGCCCAGCGCGATAGCCGCGCCGGCCAGCTCAGCCAGCGGCACCAGTGCGTCGAGTAGCGCGGACTTGCAGTGGAAGCACCGGTCGCCCGTGTTCGCGACGTACGCGGGGCGGTCCAGCTCGTCGGTGCACACCTCGACGTGGCGGATCCCCCTGGACCTCGCGAACTCTCGGGCGGCGCGGCGTTCGGCGGCGGGCAGGCTGGCCGACACCGCGGTGACGGCGACCGCCGCGGATCCGAGCTCCTGCGCGGCGACAACAGCGACGAGCGCCGAGTCGACCCCACCGGAGAAGGCGACCAACAACCGCCCCTCGCGACGAACCCGCTCCCGCAATGCGCCCAGGTACAGATCCACACAGCCTCCTCGAGGTCCCGCCCAGCCTAGTTCCACCGGTCCGGGCGGACCATCGACGGCAGCGGCTTCCAGACACGCTCCGTCATCAGAACTCCGTCCGTGGTTCCGCGCCGCTACTGGACGGTGACAGTGATCTTCTTCATGACGATCATGCCGCCGGCCTTGATGGGCAGGTCGGCGCCCTCGGTCTTCGGGAACTCGTAGGTGCCGATCACGCTGTCGTCGACGTGCAGCATCGGCCAGTACGCGCCGGTCGTGATGCCCTCGGGGGTCGGGACGACGACGTTGCTCGACGCGCCGGCGGGAACCATGACGAAGTACTTCACCGGGCCGGGCTTGCCGTCCTTGTCCTCGTGCAGGGCGATCCAACCGCCTTTGCCGCCGGCGTCGATGGAAACCGATGACACCGTGACGGACTTGCCGTCACTGGTCTGGTCGGCAGCGTCCAGCTTGCCGGTGGGCCCCGCGGAAGCAGCCGAGGACGGTGCGGCCGCGGTGACTGCCGCGGACGGCGCGGCGGCCGGCGAGGTGGTGGCGGCACCACAGGCGGTGAGCGCGGCGAGGCCAACGGCGAGAGCGGCTGCGGACAGGGTCTTGGGGAGGGTTTTCACGAGATGCTCCTGATGAGAGTGGCGGATCAGCTGACGGTCGGCGTGCCGTGCATAGTGAGGTGGATCGTGCAGTGGATCGGGTAGCTACCGGGTTCGGTCGGGGCGACCAGCTTGCCGGGCGCCGAGCTGTCGAAGCCGCCGGTGTCGAAGCTGCCGTCGTCGGCGGTGACGGTGTGCGGCTCGTCGTCGCCGTCGATGATCATGACCGTCGCGCCGGAGGCGGCGATGAGAGCGGGGAACCGGTAGCCCTGGATCGTCGAGCCGCCCGTTGTCGCACCGGTCGGGGCGGGCGGGGTCGCCGCGCCGGGGCAGCCGGCCACCCCGAGCAACGCGACGGCCAGAGCGGGAAGGACGCGCACCACGGTGCGACGACGCATGCTCATGCTCCTCCCGACGGATGCATCCGTCGGGTGGTTCACCGAGCGGGGCATTTCACCCGTTCGGGCCTACGGTGAACCGTTCGGCGTCCGGAACCGTCGTACGGGGTGTGAGTGGCACTGCACATCCGCCGGACGCGGCCGAAACGTTCGTTCGCGCCCTCTACGACGACGTCGCGGGACCGCTGTTCGGCTATGCGCTCCGGCTGACCGGTGACCGCGCCCGCGCCGAGGAGGTCGTGCAGGAGACCCTCGTCCGTGCGTGGAGCCGCGCCGCCGACCTCGACCTCGCCCCCGATGCGCTGCGCGGGTGGCTGTTCACCGTCGCCCGCAACCTCGTCACCGACCTGCGCCGAGCCGATGGCGCCCGCCCGACCACCGTGACCGATGACCACGCCCTTTCCGTCGCGCCCGCCGTCGACGACCTCGAGCGGGCGATGCAGAGTTGGACGATCGCCGCGGCGCTGGACCGCCTGACCCCCGAGCACCGGGCCGTACTCGTGGCGACCTACTACGACGGACTCTCGGTGGCCGAGGCCGCCCGTCGCCTCGGGGTGCCACCGGGCACCGTCAAATCCCGCACCTACTACGCCCTGCGCGCGCTGCGGCTCGCCCTGGAAGAGATCGGAGCGGCATGACAGAGCACTCACGGATGCGCACCGGGCTCGGCGCCTACCTGATCGGCAGTCTGGCCGCGCCCGAACGCGCCGCGGTCGAGCGGCACCTGGCAGGTTGCGCAGATTGCCGGGCCGAGCTGGCGTCACTCGCCCCGCTCCCCGGTCTGCTCGCCCGGCTCAGCGCCGACGACGCCCGCAGCCGCGCCCTCACCCCCGGCCCGCAACTGCTCCCCCGCATCCTCGAGGGCGTCCGGGTCCGGCAGCGCGCTCAGCAGCGCAGGCTGCTGAGGTGGCGCCTCGCCGCGGTCGCGGCCGGGATCGTCGCCGTGGCCGCGCTGGCGCTCCCGCCGCTGCTCGGGACCGGGCAGAGCGGGGCACCGCTCGCGACCGGGCAGGGCGGGGCACCGCTCGCGACAGCCGCAGGCGTCACCGCCACCGGAACCGGCGGCCTGGACGCCCGGCCGTGGGGCACCGCTGTGCAGCTGAACCTGGCCGGTCTACCCCGCGCGCCCGGCTATGTCGCCTATGCGCTGGCCCGCGACGGCCACAGCGAGATCGCGGCCAGTTGGGGCGTGACCCCCAACGGGCGCGCCGCGGTCACCGGCGCCACCGCCATCCCCCGCGCGGAGCTGGCCGAGGTGCAGATCCGCACCACCGACGGCCAGCACCTGCTCACCCTGACCGGATGATCTGAGGGGCGCGGCCGGTCCACGTACACCGTTTTCCAGGTGCCTCAGGTGGCGTCGGCGAGTAGCGTCGCCCGGCATGGCCGACCAGAGTCTCAGTGAGCAGGCCCGGGAGGCCATCCTCCAGGCGATCATCAGGGCGGCCCCGACCGTAGGCAACAGCCCGGTGGGTATCCGTGATCTGGCCGAGGCGTACGCCCTTCTGGAGCGGGACCTCGCACCCAATGCGGGAGTGGTTCAGCACCGGACCTGAGCGAGCCCACGCCGGACCTGCGCCAGGCTGACCAGACCGGTCGGCTCCGGCTGTTCGACGCCGGGCCGCATTCTGGGCAGGGCTTGCAGAATGGCGATGCGCGGCCCCGCGGAGTGGCGCGACATCTCGCCCTCGACGTCACCCCACCTCCTCGGTCACTGGGCCTTCGGTGCCACGATGATGCTGATCGAGATTCCCGACCCTCCAAACTGCGAGGACCCGGCCCCGGAAGGCGTGCAGTGATCAACGATGACGAACGAATAGCTCTGTTCCTCGACTACGAGAACCTCGCGATCGGAGCGCGCGACGGGCTGGGTGTCTCGCCGTTCGACTTCGGCCCGGTGGCCGACGCACTGGCCGAGCGGGGGCGCGTCGTGGCCCGCCGGGCCTATGCCGACTGGTCCTACTTCGACGAGGACCGCAGGCTGCTCGCCAGGGCCCAGGTCGAGCTCATCGAGATCCCCCAGCGTATGGGCGGGTCCCGGAAGAACGCCGCGGACATCAAGATGGCCGTCGACGCCATCGAGATGGCCTACGAGCGCAGCTTCATCACGACCTTCGCCATCGGCACGGGCGACTCCGACTTCACCCCGCTGGTGCACAAGCTGCGCGAGCTCGACAAGCGGGTGATCGGCATCGGCGTGCAATCCTCGACCTCGGCGCTGCTGCCACCTGCGTGCGACGAGTTCCTCTTCTACGACCGCCTGCCCGGCGTCGAGCCGACCCAGGTGGCCCGCCGTGGCGGCCGAGGGCGCGGCCACCCGCCTGCGGCCACCCCGGCCGGGGAGGCGGCGACCACACGGCCCGCCCCGGCCGAGCCGACCGCAGCGCCCCCGGTCGAGGAGGCGGTCACCACCGACGAGGACCGCGACGTCGGCCCGCTCGTGACGCGCACGCTCACCGGCCTCCAGCGCCACGCCGACGGGCCGGTACTCGCCTCCCGCCTCAAGCGGGCGATCCTGCGCAAGGACCCGACGTTCGACGAGGCCGACCACGGATTCCGGGGGTTCGGTGAGCTGCTGCGCAACCTCGAGAGCCAGCGCGTCGTCGAACTGCGCCGGGGAACGGCGCAGGGCGACCCCGAGGTGACGTTCCCCGAGGACCAGTCGGCCGACGACGACGCCTTCCGGCTGCTCCTCGACGTCGTCCACCAACTCCAGACCCCGAGGTCGGGGCCCCAGCTCAGCGGGCTGAAGGAGGGCAGCCGCTTGCGCAGCTGGTCCTTGAGCCCGCTGAGCTGGGGCCCC
>JBKJPD010000267.1:0-5228 GCA_046595345.1 Pseudonocardia sp. | reverse complement strand
CCCGACGCCGACGCCGACCCCGACCCGGTCGCCGTCGCCGTCGCCGACCCCGAGCCCGACACCGACCCCGACACCCGGCCCGAGTCCCACCGCAACGCCCCCGGTGACGCCCGCGCCGGCCGTTACCGATGCCGTCGGGTTCGTGCAGAATTACTACGCACTACTGCCTGGAAACACCGGTGCGGCGTTCGCCCTACTCAGTCCCGCCGCCCAGAACGCCTCTGGCGGACGCGCGGGATACGACCAGTTCTACGGTGGAATGAGCTCGGTCGGCCTGGAGAATGCGCGGGCTGTGAGCGACTCCACGGTCGAGGCCACGGTCGTGTTCAACAAGCGTGATGGCAGCACGACGCGGGAGCGCTACCGATTCGTCGTCGGTACCGACGGCGACCGCCAGATCATCGAGTCCTTCACCAGACTCTGAGCAGATCTGCCCAGATCTGGGCGGCGGGGTGTTCCGCGCATCTCGTCACAATCCCCTCTCCTGCAACCACATCTCCAGCAGCGCGACCTGCCACAACGCGTTGGACCCCAGATTCGTTCGCCGGGTGTTGGGATCGGCGAGCATCGTGTCGAGCCAGTCGCGGCGCACGAGCCCGCGCGCCTTCGCGATCGGGTCGGTGACGGCGTCGCGCACCCGGTCGAGGTAGGGGCCCTCCAGGTGCCGGATCGCGGGTACCGGGAAGTAGCCCTTCGGGCGGTCGATGACGGCGTCGGGGACGATGCCGCGGGCCGCCTGCTTCAGTACGCCCTTCCCGCCGTGTGCGAGCTTGTGCTCCGGCGGGCAGGCTGCGGCGAGTTCCACGAGCTCGTGGTCCAGGAATGGGACGCGCGCCTCCAGCCCCCAGGCCATCGTCATGTTGTCGACGCGCTTCACCGGGTCATCCACCAGCATGACCGTCGAATCCAGGCGCAGTGCCGCATCGAGCGTCGCGTCGGCACCCGGTGCGCCGAAGTGCGCCGCAACGAACGCGCGGCTGGGGTCGTGGTCGAGCAGCCACTCGGGCTCGAGGATCGCGGCCAGCTCGGCGTGCGGGCGATCGGTGAACACACCGGCGTAGGCGGTGACGGCGCGCTCGCGGCGTACCCGGGCCAGCGGCGGGTACCAGTTGTAACCGGCGAACACCTCGTCGGCGCCCTGCCCGGACTGCACCACCGTGACCGACTTCGCGACCTCCTCGGACAGCAGGTGGAACGCCACGCAGTCGTGGCTGACCATCGGCTCGGCCATCGCGGCGATCGTGTGGTCGACGGCGGGCAGCATCTGGGCAGGGTCTACCAGTATCTGCTGGTGGTCGGTTCCGAAGTGCCGCGCGACGAGGTCGGAGTAGACGAACTCGTCGCCCGACTCGCCCGCCGCGGCATGGAACCCGATGCTGAACGTCTTGAGCCCCCGCTGGCCCCCGGCGGCGAGCAGGGCCACGATCAAAGAGGAGTCCAGCCCACCGGAGAGCAGGACACCGACCGGGACGTCGGCGACCATCCGGCGGCGCACCGCTCGTTTCAGGGAGTCCAGGACGGCGTCACGCCAGTCCCCGGCGTTCATCCTGGCGCGCCCGGGATCTCTCACATGCGACGGCTGCCAGTAGAGGTGCTCGGTGCTCGCGCCGTCGGGCTGGATCGTCCGGACGGTGGCGGGGGGCAGCTTGCGGATGCCGGTCAGGATCGTGTGCGGCGCCGGGACGATCGAGTGGAACGTCATGTAGTGGTGTAGCGCGACCTTGTCGATCGACGTGTCGACACCGCCGCCCTCGAGTAGCGCGGGCAGCGATGACGCGAACCGCAGCCGCCCAGCCGTCTCGGCGAGGTAGAGGGGCTTGATTCCGAGCCGGTCACGACCCAGCGTCAGGACGCCGGTGTCGTGGTCGGCGACGGCGAAGGCGAACATCCCGAGGAAGTGTTCGACGCAGCCTGCGCCCCACCGGTGGAACGACTTGAGCAGCACCTCCGTGTCGGAGTCGGAGAAGAACCGGTAGCCGTGCTGCTGGAGTTCCGCGCGCAGCTCGCGGTAGTTGTAGATGCAGCCGTTGAACACCACGGTGAGCCCCAGCTCCGGGTCCACCATCGGTTGGGCCCCGCGCTCGGACAGGTCGAGGATCTTCAGGCGGCGGTGGCCGAGCGCGATCCGGCCCGCGGCGTGCACGCCGGAGCCGTCGGGGCCTCGGGGTGCCATCGCCGCGGTGATCCGGGCGACGGCCTCCACGTCGGGGCACGCACCCCCTCCGTGGCCCGAGTAGCGGATCTCCCCGGCGATACCGCACATGGGCAATGTCCTCCCGGTGGTCGTTTGGTCCGGGTCGCCCCGGACGGTCGGATGAGTGGACGACGTCGCGGCCCGCTCGCGCAAGCCGCGGCAGGTTTCCACCCTGTGACGCGTGCCGGTGGCCCGTGATCACACGCCACCCCGCCTCCGTGGCCCGGAAGGTCCCACGCCCTGAGGACGCCGCCCGTGGTGACGGAGCGTCCTCGCGAGTCGGGACGTACGGGCGCCTGAGTCGGGCGTTCAGGGCGGCCACGGAACGCCGGGATACGGGGAGCGGCGAGCGGCGTCGGCGGCGTCGAGTTCTCCGCGGCCGACGGCCGCGTGCAGTGTGGCGACCTCGATGAGCCGGTCGCGCTGCTCTGTGACGAACGCAGCGTCGACCGGGTCGCCGTGTCCGGGGACGACGACACGCGGGCCCAGCGCGAGCAGGGCCGTGAGGGTACCGGGCCAGTCCGGAACCACGGCGTCGTCGAAGGCCGGGGATGCGCTCTGTTCGACCAGGTCGCCGGCGAACACCACGTCGGACACGCGGACGACGATGTCGTGGTCGGTGTGTCCGCGGCCGAGGTCGAGCAGGTCCACCGTGCGTCCGCCCAGATCGAGCACGGCAGGCGCCGTCGCGTCCGGCAGCGGGGGGTCGGTCGCTGCCAGCGCGGCGGCGGTGTGGACGTCGCCGCGGGAGCGGTAATGCGCGACCCACTCGGCGCGCTGCGCGGCCCCCGTTGCCGCCAGGACGGCCCGGCATCGGGGGTGCGCGTACACCGTGGCCGGGAGGAACGCGGCCGTCCCGAAGCAGTGGTCGAAATGGGCATGGGTGATCGCGACGACGAGCGGCGCCGACGTCACGGCGCGGACGGCCGTGGCGAGTTCGGCGCCCTGCTCCGCGTCACCGCGGGTGTCGACGACCAGCGCGCGCTCGGCGCCGAGCACCAGCCCGACGGTCAGGTCCAACTCGGCATACCGCCGCGCGAGCACCCCGTCGCAGACCTCGACCCAGGTCCCGTCCATGCCGCTGCCCTCCTCCTCGCAACTCGGTCGCACTCAAACCCCGACTCGGTCGCACTCAAACCCCGACTCGCGGGCATGCGAACCCCGACTCGCGGGTTTTGAGGGCCTGACTCGACGGTAGCGTCCCGAAGCATGACGGTTCAGGAGGTTCTCGGCCGCGTCGGTCTCCCCATGCCGGTGGCGGACCTGGCGGCGCGCCGGTGGGACGTCGTGGTGGTCGGCGGCGGCCACAATGGGCTCACCGCGGCGGCCTACCTCGCCCGGGCCGGCCGGTCGGTGCTCGTCCTGGAGGCCCGGGAGCAACTCGGTGGGGCCGCGACGCTGCAGGAGCCGTTCCCCGGCTACCTGATCAGCCCCTGCGCGTACGTCGTCGGGCTGCTGCACCCGCTGGTCGTCGCCGAACTGGAGCTGCGCCGGCACGGCTTCGACATCGTGCTGCTCGACCCCAGCTTGTGGTGCCCGTTCGAGGACGGCACCTCGGTGGCCCTGTTCGCCGAGGCCGAGCGCACGACCGCGCAGATCGCGGCGATCTCCCCGAAGGACGTGCAGGGTTTCCTCGCCTACGGTGCGCTGTTCGAGCGGATCCGGCGGGTGCTCCGGATGGGCCCGCGCGACACCTGGCTCGGCGACAGCCCCGATCGCGCCGGGCTCGCCGAGCTGTTCGAGGGCGACCCCGAGGCCCTTGACGTGCTGCTGTACCGCTCCATCGCCGACGTCGTCGAGGAGCATGTGGTCGACGAGCGGCTGCGCGGGTTGCTGCACGGGCAGGGAGTCATCGGAACCTGGGCGGGCCCGCGTGATCCCGGGACGGCCGCCGTCCACGCCATGCACGCGATGGGCACGCTCGCCGGCGGGCGCTGGGGTTACGTGCGCGGCGGAACGGGTCGGGTGTCCTTCGCGCTGGCCGACGCCGCGGTCGAGCACGGGGCGGTGCTGGCGAGCGGGGTGGAGGTGGCGGCGATCGAGCCGGGGGAGGGGGTGCGGCTGGCCGGCGGGGAGCTGATCCGGGCGGCGACGGTCGTGTCCAACGCCGATCCGAAGGCGACGATGACGCTCTGCGATTCCGGGGTGCCCGATGGGTGGCGGGCCCGAGTGGACGGCTGGCGTTCCACCAGCCCCGTAGTCAAGATCAACTGTGCGCTGCGCAGGCTGCCCCGGTTCCCCGCCGCGCCCGAGCCCGATCTTCCACACCGCGCGATGGTGACGATCACCTCCGGGATCGACGCCACCCAGGCCGCGTTCGAACGGGCCCGTGCCGGGCACCCCGCGCCGTCGTGGGCGGAGGTCTACTTCCCGTCGTACTACGACGCCTCGGTCGCGCCGGCGGGCGGGCACGTGATGAGCGTGTTCGCGCAGTACGTGCCCTACGAGCTCGCGCAGGGCTCCTGGGAGTCGCGCCGCGAGGAGATCGGGGACGCCGCGCTGGCGGAGGTGGCCCGGTTCGCGCCCGACGTCGTCGACTGCATCGTGGACCGGGAGGTGCTGGGTCCGCCCGACATCGAGGCACGCGTCGGGCTCACCGGCGGCCATATCTTCCAGGGCGACTGCCTGCCCGACCAGATGTGGGAACGCCGCTTCGCCCCCCGCACGCCGGTGCCCGGGCTGTACTTGTGCGGCGCCGCCACGCACCCGGGCGGCAGCGTGATCGGGGTGAACGGGCGCAATGCGGCGATGGCGGTGCTGGCCGACACGGAACCCTGATCACCGAAGGCCGGGCACCGGTCGCATCGCCTCGCCCACGGCTCTCACCACGTGCCGGGGGCGTCCGCTTCCTCGCCGTCAGTCGGGCACGTGCAGGAGGTAGTCGCCGGTCTCGTCGTCCCATTCCATCGTGATCAGGTCGCGGGCGCGGGCCGCCTTGGCGAAAGACAAGAAGGTGTTGAACCCGTAGCGCTTCTCACTGAAGGAGGGCAGCCGCTTGCGCAGCTGGTCCTTGAGCCCGCTGAGCTGGGGCCCC
>JBKJPD010000116.1:0-2996 GCA_046595345.1 Pseudonocardia sp. | reverse complement strand
CACAGGACATAGTGGAGGAGTGCGATGCCCAGCAGTGCACGTGTGACACGACGGGGATCCACGCGGTGGCCGATCGTGGTGGGCGTGGCGGTACTGACCGCCGCGTCGGGTGTGTTGGGCGCGTCCGCGGCACAGGCGACGGTGGACCCCAGTTCGGGCGGTTGCCCGAACGGTTACCTCGCCACCAGCGCCAACGGAACCTCAGTCGGAGTTCTGGTTCCTACCGGTTCGTCGGGCCCGCAGGGCGGCCCTGGGCGGAGCACGTCGTCAGCGCCGCGGTACAACGAACTGGTCGGCACGGGCTGCTACCAGAGGTCCGGCTCCACAGCGACGATGAGGTTCAGCTGGTCGTCGGTTGGGGAGATCTACAGCGGCACCTTCGTCTACCAGATGTACGACTGCACGGTGCCGGGAGTCACTCGCGAGCGCACCAGGAACATCGGCTACCCGACCGGTACCAAGGCGACCGCGGGCAGCGAGCAGGCGGCGGTCGCGCTCGACCCGTCGCACCGGTACCGCATGAGGATCGAGGGCGAGGGCGCGTACCGACGCGCCGTCGACGGACAGGGCGGGGTCATCGGGTACCGGGACCCCCACCCGCCGCGGGGCGTACCGGCATGGTTCGCGGAGACGACCTGCGCCTGACGTTCCGCGAGCCCCACCCTCACAGCGGCCTTCAGCTGCCGTTCTCCTTCTCCTCGCCGCGGCGGCGCAGCAGGCGGAAGCCGGGGATGCCTTTGATCGCCTGCCGGATCTCGTCGAGCTGGTTGAGCAGCTCGTGGACGTCCGGACCCACCTTGTCGAGGGTGACCAGGATCGGCATCACGTCGGTGATGACGTGGTGGGTGAGCTCCGGGAGCTGGTCCACCAGCTTGATCGCGGCCTGGACCTCCTCCTCGGAGAACTCGTCGACGAAACGCCTCGCCATCGGGGCGGCCTTCTCGGCGATCGGCTGGTAGACGGCGAGCATGGCGGTGGCGCCGTCGGCGGCGCCCTGGGCCTGGTCGACCAACGTGTCGGCGCGGCCGGCGACCCCGCCCGCGTCGGCGACGAGTTCGGCAGCCCTGTCGGCTACCGTAAACGCCCGCGACACCAGCCCTGCGGCCTTCTCGGCGACGCCATCGGCGCGCGAGACCAGCCCGGCGGCACCGTCGGCGACGAGGTCTGCGCGGCCGATCAACCCCGCAGCGCCCTCGGCCACGCCGTCGGCCCGGGAGACGAGCGCGGCAGCGTCGCTCGCGACGATGTCGGCACGCGACACCAGCGCTGCGGCGCCACCGGCGACGGTGTTCACCTCGGCGAGCAGCGGGTCGACGCGTCGGACCAGCTCGTCGGCCCGGCCCACCACCTCGTCGACGCGTCTGATCGCGGTGGGGACCGACGCCAGGACCTCGTCGACGGAGCCGATGATGCGCTCGGCACTGTCGGCGATCCGCGCGATGCGCCCGACCAGTCCCTCCACCTCGTCGAGCAGCGCACCGACCCGGTCCGGCAGACCCGAGACCACCTCGACAGCATCGTCGGTCCAGCCCATCGCCGCCCTGGCTCCGGCCACGATGTCGCTCGGTCCGACCCACACCGGAAGCCCGGCGACGCGTAACACCATGTGACGATCCTCGCGTATCTGCTCTGCACAGGCCCGGTGGGAGCACCCGACCGACCTATCCAGCGCAGAACCTGATGTTCATCAGCCTTCGTCCAAGGCGCGATTTTCTTCGCTGCACCGCCACCGCCCAGGGCGGTGGCACTCAGCGGCTCGGCGGCACTCTCGGCCTGCACGAGTACGGGAGCCGGCGGCAACGTGCAGGAGACGGCCAGGAGCAGCGGCACGATCAAGATCGGCATCGCGGGCGAGGAGCCCCACGGGTTCACCGATCTCACCAACAAGGTCACCGGCGATGCTCCCGAAGTCGCGCGCGGTGCTGCAGGTCATCGGCACCAAGGACGTCACTACGCAGCAGGTGGATTTCGGGTCGCTGATCCCGGGGCCCAACGCCGACCAGTTCCAGCAGGCCGCGTTCTCCGTCCCGGACTACATGGCGCCCGCGGTACTGGGGCGGCCGTCGTTGCAGGGCTACGCGAAGGACGGGGGCGTGCCGGACGCCAACGTGCCGATCTTCCCCGACCAGAACGCACTGCTGCAGGCCGTCACGGCCGGGGGTTCAACACCGCCCTCGGTGACCGGTACTTCCGGCACTGCTCGACGGGCTGCGGATCACCGTCATCGCGACCGTTCTCAGGTCGTGGATGGCACTCGTGCCGGGGCTGCTGTTCGCGGTGCTGATGCGCGGGCCGGCCCCGGTGCGGATCGCCGTGCGTGGGCTCGACGAGGCGACCTCCGCGCTCGACCCTGAACCCGTCGCCGGTGTCCTGAAGCTAGGGCGTGTCTCCGATGTGTTGGCAGGTTGGTCGGTGATTCTGGCCTGGTGACGCGAACTCAGGTGCTCACTGACGCGGTGTGGGCTCGGATTGTGCCGGTGTTGCCGCCGTTGCAGGGGCGGATGGGTCGCCCGATGCGCGATCACCGGTTGTTGGTGGAGGCGGCGATCTGGCGGTACCGGACGGGGTCGCCGTGGCGGGATCTGCCGGCGGAGTTCGGGCCGTGGCAGACGGCGTGGAAGCGGCACGCCCGCTTCGCCGTCGACGGGGTGTGGGACCAGGTGCTGACGGTGCTGCTGACCGAGGCCGACGCAGCGGGGGAGTTGAACTGGGCGGTGTCGGTGGACTCCACGATCGCCCGCGTCCATCAGCACGGGGTAGGCGGTCCATCCGGTGCAGAAACAACGCCAGTGGCGGCGGGAGGGGCCGTCGGTCACCTCTGATCGGGTGCGGTGACGACGGCGGCGTGCCGGTAGATCGTCGCGCGGGACACCCCGAGGGCGTTGGCGATCTGGGTGGCACTCTCGCCGCGGGCGAGACGTGCGGTCGCGGCGGCGAGCTTGTCGGGGTTCATCACGGTGGCCGCCGCAGCTGGCGCGTCGCGCTGCAACTGGGTC
>JBKJPD010000651.1:0-4243 GCA_046595345.1 Pseudonocardia sp. | reverse complement strand
GCATCGACCTGGGCATCGGCCGGGCACCAGGCACCGACCAGCGCACCGCACGCGCGCTGCGCCGCGGAACCGACACCCTCGGCGCCGACGACTTCCTCGAGCAGCTCACCGAGCTGGCGTCGTACTTCCGGGGCGAGGGACCGGTCGTCGCCGTTCCCGCTCACGGTCAGAACCCGGCGCTGTGGCTGCTCGGGTCCAGCGGCTACAGCGCACAGGTCGCCGGGCTACTCGGGCTGCCGTTCGCGTTCGCCCACCACTTCAGCGGCGAGAACACCCTGTCCGCGCTGGCGCTCTACCGCGAGACGTTCCGGCCGTCGTCGGTGCTGGACCGGCCCTACTCGATGATCGCGGCGTCGGTGCTGGCCGCGCCGACCGACGCCGAAGCCCAGCGGCTCGCCCTGCCCGGCGCGTTGCAGTTCCTGCGGCTGCGCAAGGGCGACCCCGGCCTCGTTCCGACCCCGGAGGAAGCGGTCGCATATCCGTACTCCCCTGAGGAGCGGCTGTTCGTCGACGATCGGCTGGCCGGGCAGATCATCGGCGCGCCCGCCACTGTTCGCGACGGTGTCCGAGCGCTCGTCGAGGCGACCGGAGTGAACGAGCTGATGGTCGTCACGAGCGCGCACGCCGGTTCCGATCGGCTGCGGTCCTACGAGTTGCTCGCCGAGGCGATGACCCCGGCCACCGTCTGACCGGTTGCACACGCCGGGTGACCTACACCTGAGCGGTCGAACGGTGGCGGTCGTGCACGGCGGTGAGGAAACGGTGGATCGCCCGCACCGTGTGACCGGTGCGGGCGGTCGGGAATGCGTCGAAGCCGTGCTGGGCGTGCGGTAGCTCGGCGTAGCGGACGGGGTGCGTGCCGACCTGGCGCAGCCGCTGCACGAACCGCCGCGACTGCCCAGCCGACACGATCGTGTCGGCGCTGCCGTGGATCACGAAGAACGGCGGGGCGTCCGGGCCGGCGCGGTGCAGCGGCGACGCACGCCGCCAGGTCGTCCCGTCGTCGACAGAGGTGGTGCCGATGACCTTGTTCTCCAGCAGGGCGAACAGGCCGTGCTCGTCGATGCTGAAGTCGTGCACCCCGTAGAGCGGCACCGCGGCGGCCACGGACGTGTCGTCGTCGGTGAACCCGGGCTGGAAGTCCGGGTCGTTCGCGGACACCGCGGCGAGCGAGGCGAGGTGCCCGCCCGCCGACCCGCCGCTGATCGTGACGAACCCGGGGTCGCCGCCGAAACACGCGATGTTGTCCTTCACCCAGGCGATCGCGCGCTTGACGTCGACGATCATCGCGGGCCACCGGTCGTCCGGTCCCAGCCGGTAGTTCACGGTGACGCACACCCAACCGCGCTCGACGAGGTGCGCCATCAGCGGTGAGCCGGACATCGCCTTGTCGCCGCCGGTCCAGCCGCCGCCATGCACCTGCACCAGCACAGGAGCCCGGCTCCCCGCGACGAGCCCGGGCGGCGCCCAGACGTCGAGGCGCTGCGCGGGGTCGTCACCGTAGGGGAGGTCGACCACTCGGAGGTACCGTCGGCGCGCCGACCGGCCGGCCGGCGGCCGCGCCGCGACACCTCCCGACGCCACCGGTGCGATCCCGGCGAGTGCCGCGTCGAGGACCTGCGCTGACCGGTCCGCGTCGCCGCGCAGCCCGGTCAGCGCCACGATCGCCGCGGCGTTGGCCAGCGCCCCGAGGCCGCCCCCACGCAGCAACGACGCCACACCCACGGCCGCGTGCAGAGCCGTCACCACGCCGGGCAGCTCCGAGGCCGGCAGGCACGGCACCGCCTGCAGGATCGACACGGGCCACCGCCGAAGCACCGGACGGCGGGCACCCGCTGCCGCGAGCACACCGACAAGGCCCACGGCGATAGCAGCGCGTCTCATGGAAGCGAGATTACGCGGCGACGGATTCGGCCGGACGATGGATAGCCGCTACGCCGAGTGACAGAGTGCGCCGCCCCGTTCGGCATCTGGGCATCTAATCCACCCATTCTAGTGATGTCGGTGTCACCGGCACACCGCGCGGAGCGGACGACCCGTTGGACTCCACGACGCCCGCCGTCGGTGGTCGTCGGCCGGTCCGACTATGTCATGACAGGGGACATCGATCGGGACGTCCACACGCGACGTTCAGAGGGGTGGGCAGCGGTGGCCGGAGCACACGTAGCGCGCCCTACGCGCGCCGTCCCGGACCGCGCGGCCCCGGGCCCACCCCAGCAGCGCAACCATCGCAGCCCGCACCCATCGGGGGTCGGCTGGTGGCGCCCCCCGGCGAAGCCCCGGACGGACCCGGACGAACCGGCCCGCCACCGCGTCGCCGACGACACCGTCGTCATTCCCGTGGTCCCCGCGGCGGTGCCCGGACGGCGGGAACGGGGACCGCGCACGCCCGCCCAACGGCGGGCCCGGCGCAGGCGCGTCGTGCGGCGCACGATTCTCGGATCGGTCGCCACGGTGGTGCTGGGGCCGGTGCTGGCGTTCGCCATCGGCTACCTTCTCTTCGCCGTGCCCAGCCCCGACGAAGCGGTGAACAACCAGGTAGCGCTGGTGTCCTTCGCCGACGGCAGCCAGATCACCCGGCTGGTGCCCGAGGAGGGCAACCGGATCAAGGTGGCCCTCGACGCGGTGCCGGTACATGTCCGCGATGCGGTGCTCGCGGCGGAGGACCGCTCCTTCTATTCCAATCCCGGATTCGACCTGACCGGGATCCTGCGCGCGGCGTGGAGCCAGATGCAGGGCGGCTCGGGCGGTGGCTCGACGATCACCCAGCAGTTCGTGAAGAAGGCACTCGTCGGGGACGAGCAGACGCTGTGGCGCAAGTTCAAGGAAGTCATCCTCGCGGTCAAGATCTCCCAGGAGCGCTCGAAGGACCAGATCCTCTCCGACTACCTCAACACCATCTACTTCGGCCGCGGCGCCTACGGCATCCAGTCGGCGAGCCAGGCCTACTTCGGCAGGGACGTGGCGAACCTGTCGATCACACAGGGCGCGCTCCTCGCCGGTCTGATCCAGTCACCGTCGCGCTGGGATCCCGCGATCAGCCCGGAGCGGGCGGTGCAGCGCTGGACCTTCGTGCTGGACGGGATGGTCACGCAGGGCAGGCTCGACCCGGCCGAGCGGGCGGCCGCACTGTTCCCCACGACCGCCGTGCGTCGCCCGGCGGCGGGTGGCACACCCGGTGACAGCCGCGGCCACATCGTCACGGCCGTCACGGCCGAGCTCGGGGACCTGGGCATCTCGGAGCAGACCCTCGCCCAGGAGGGCCTGCGGATCACCACCACGATCGACCCGGTCCGCCAGAAGCAGGCCGTCGACGCAGCGCACGACGCGCTGACCGGTCAGCCCGTGAACCTGCGAAGCGCGATGGTGGCCGTCGACCCCCGCACCGGTGGGGTCCTCGCGTACTACGGCGGGGACAACGGTCTCGGGCTCGACTACGCCCGGACGCGCCGGCTCCCCGGCTCCACCTTCAAGCCGTTCGTCGTGCTTGCCGGGCTGCAGCAGAACCCCCCGGTCGGGCTCGGAGCGACCTTCGACGGTGCAGAGGTGCCCGGCCTGCGCAACGCCGAAGGTGCCGATTGCGACCGGTGCAACCTGAAGCAGGCGATGACGGTCTCCAACAACGTCGTGTTCAACACCCTGGCCAAGAAGGTCGGCCCCCAGTCGGTGGCGGCAGCCGCCCGGTCGGCCGGGATCACCGCGCCGCTCGACAACCCGAACGAGGGCATCGCGTTGGGCAACAAGGAGGTCAGCACGTTCGAGCTGGCATCCGCCTACGCCACGCTCGCCGCGGGCGGGGTGTGGCACCAGCCGCACCTCATCACGTCGGTGGTGACCGCCGATGACCGCGTGCTCTACCAGGCCGCCACCGAGGGCGAGCGACGGTTCCCCGAGAGGGTGGCCCGCAACGTCACCGAGACGATGCTCGACGTCGCCGCCCATGACGGCCTCGCACTGGCCGGCGGGCGTCCCGTCGCCGTCAAGACGGGCACGGTGCAGTCGCGGTTCGAGGGGGAGAACAACGACGCATGGATATCGGGCTTCACGCCCATGGTGTCGGCGTCGGTGTGGATGGGCACCGACATGAACTCGCCCATCCGGACGTCTGCGGGCACCCCGATCAGCGGGGCGAGCTTGCCCGGCAAGGCGTGGAAACAGTTCATGGCCAAGGCGCACGAGGACGAGCCGGTGGAGCAGTTCGCACCGTTCCGGCCGATCGGCGAGGCACCGGCGGCGGGGCCCG
>JBKJPD010000620.1:0-3039 GCA_046595345.1 Pseudonocardia sp. | reverse complement strand
CTCCGCGGCGCGACCTGCGCTCGGTCCTGCTGCCGACCTGACCGCGGCGATCAGCACGAGATCGACCACCGCGGCACGGCCCGGTCACCGGTACCCGTCAGAGTCGGTCACCGCGCTCCGGGTGCGGCCGCCGACGGTCGGGTGACCACCACCGGGCACTGCGCGAACTGCACGAGGGCGCGGCTGGTGGAACCGGCCAGCATGCCCGACCCGCAGCTGTGGCCGCGGTGACCGACCACGACCATCCGCGCGCCGCGGGCCCGGTCGAGCAGAACCCGGATGGGTGTGTCGTGGATCGCGACGTGCTCCACCCGCAGGCCGGGGTGCGCCACCGTCACGGCCTGGAGTTCTGCGGCGAGCAGGGCCCGGCTCTGCGCGGCGAGGACCGACGGTTTTTCCGGGCGCCGGGTGGCGCCGCGCTCCCCGGCGATCATCTCCGACCAGGTGTGCACGGCGACGAGCCCGGCGTCCAGCGACACCGCCATACCCGCCGCGAGGTCCAGCGCGGCACGTCCGGCGGGCGAACCGTCCACCCCCACGACGACCGGGCCGTCGAAGGGCGGTGGAAGCTGCGGGCCGGGTCCGCGGACGACGGCGAGCGGGCACCCGACGCGGTCGAGGAGCGTGAGCGCCACCGTGCCCGCCAGCATCCCCGACCGGGCCCCGTCCCCGTAGCTGCCGAGCACCAGCATGCGTGCGTCGACGGCACCCTCCGCGAGGGCGTCGACGACCGCTCCCGTGCGGAGCTCCGCACGGGGCGGGGCGGAACCCATCGCCTCGGTGGCGTCGAGCAGCTCGCCCAACCACGGCGGAACCTCGGTGACCGGCGGTTCGACGACGTGCACGAGGTGCAGCGGCGCTCTCCAGACCGCAGCGAGCCGGGCGGCCCATCGAGCCGCGTCACACGCACATTGCGAGGAATCGACGCCGACGACGACCGGCCCCGATTCAGTGTCGACATCCGCCTTGCCGGTATCCATGCCGTCCTCCGTCCGGGCCACAACGGACCCCGCATCCCACCGTTTCGGGTCGGCCCCCTGATTCCCAGAGGCGACGGCTCGGGCCGGAAGGGCCTTTCGGCCCCCTCGGCCGGGCCGTGCGTCAGGCCCGAAGCCTTGATGTTGCCAGTACTGTCGGCACTCCACCCGCGCTGAGGAGGCCCGCCGCGTTGAGCATCTCCGTGTTCCTGCTCGACGATCACGAGATCGTCCGGCGCGGTATCGCCGCCCTTCTCGAGACCGAGGACGACATATCGGTGGTGGGTGAGGCGGGCACCGCCGCGCAGGCGATGGCCCGCATCCCGGCGCTCCGGCCCGACGTCGCGATCCTCGACGTGCGGTTGCCCGACGGCGAGGGCGTCTCGGTGTGCCGCGATGTGCGGTCCTCCGTCGTGCCGCCGCCGGCGTGCCTGATGCTCACCTCGTACCTGGACGACGAGGCGCTGTTCGGCGCGATCGTCGCCGGCGCCTCGGGGTACCTGCTCAAACAGGTCGCGGGCGTCGATCTCGTGGGTGCCGTCCGCACCATCGCGTCGGGGGGTTCGCTGCTCGACCCGCGGGCCACCGCGCTCGTACTGGAGCGGTTACGCAAGGGTGATGAGCCCATCGACCCCCGATACGGCTCGCTGAGCCCACAGGAGCAGCGAATACTGGCCCTCATCGCCGACGGCCTCACCAACCGCCAGATCGGCACCGAGATGTACCTCGCCGAGAAGACCGTGAAGAATTACGTCTCCTCGCTCCTGCACAAGCTCGGCTTCGCGCGCCGCACCGAGGCTGCCGTGTATGCGACGGAACGGGGCCGGACCGGCGGCGGCCACCGCCCGCCCTGACCGATCCGGCACGACGATCCCATCCGGGCTGGTCGACCGATCTCCAGCCCGGGGACCCGGCAAAAATCCGCCGGTCGAGCAGGAGTCCCCTCCCTGCCAGCCCGGCGGATTCCGCTGATCGGTGCGAACTTCAGCCCGCGGGCATCCGGTCGGTTCCGGCGTCGAGGCCCAGCATCGCGAGCATCTCGGCACAGTCGAGGGCGTCGATCGATCGACCGGCGACCACCCGGGCCGCGCGGCGGTTCTGCAGGTCATTGCTTGCTGCGTTCGCGACCTGGGCGGCGGCGAAGCGACCGTTGTCGTCGGTGGTGGAAGGGCTTCCGGTCCAGCTCATGCGTCCGTGACTCCCTCTGTTGTCGCGCCCGACCGACCCGATGACGTGCGGGGCGTCGGTGCGACCATCTGCCAGATGGCGATCTGCACGGGACGGGCACGGGGGTGCCCGCCCGACCTGACCCCCCGAGTCTAGTCCCTCACCGCACCGGCTGGGGCCACGGATTGGGCGCCGCCGGGCGGGACGGCCGGAGGCCGCTCGGGCACGCTCGACAGATATCGGTAGTTGGCGGGGCGCAGGCGCATCGCATGGACCACCGTGAGTGGCTCACCAGGCGCGACCACCACCTCCAGCAGATCCCGCACCGCGGTGATTCCGATGTAGAGCACCACGTCGCCCTGCGGGACGGTGCGCAACGGCGCTCCGAGCACCCGGCGGATGTCCTCGACACCGATCCCGTGCTTACGGGCGCTGCGTGTCACCAACACGTCACGAACATTACCGGCCCGCCACAGCCAACCGGCTGAGCACCGGCGGGCGTCAATTCTAGGTAGTCCACGAATCAGCCACGGGTGTGTCGTTCCCTATATTGACAGTCGGCTTACGAGCTTGGTCAAATTCAGTTGATTCGTGCAGTTCCCGGCGAAGCAGACATCGGTCGGGGAGGACTCGCGATGACATGGTGGTCGAAGAGGACCGGTCCGGACGCCGCGTCGCGGGCGGAGCGGATCCGCCTCGCAGAGCTGAATACGGCAGCCGCCGGGCATCTCTCGGCCGACCGGCCCGGCGACGCCGTCACCCTGTTCACGACGGCACTCGCCGGCTGTCGCACCGAGCTGGGGTCCACCGATCCCGACACCCTCACAGTGGCAGGCAACCTGGGCGTCGCGCTCGTGGCCGCGGGCCGATCACCCGAAGGCATCGGCGTCCTGTC
>JBKJPD010000483.1:0-3392 GCA_046595345.1 Pseudonocardia sp. | reverse complement strand
CTGGGTGCGCGGCACCTGGGACGGCCAGCAGATCGACCCCCGCCTGCCACTGACCACCACCGAGGAGCGTTCACCGTGAGCACCGTCCGCCTGACCGTGGCCCAGGCGCTGGTGCGGTTCCTCGCGAACCAGTACAGCGAGCGCGACGGCGTCGAGCAGCGCCTGATCCCGGGCTGTTTCGGCATCTTCGGCCACGGCAACGTGGCCGGCGTCGGGCAGGCGCTGCTGGAGATGACCGCAGACATGCCCTACCACCTCGCCCGCAACGAGCAGGCCATGGTGCACGCGTCGGTCGGGTACGCCCGGATGCGCAACCGGCTGCAGGCGATGGCGTGTACCGCCTCGATCGGCCCGGGCTCGACGAACATGCTCACCGGCGCGGCGCTGGCCACCACCAACCGGATCCCGGTACTGCTGCTGCCCAGCGACATCTTCGCCACCCGCGTCGCGAGCCCGGTGCTGCAGGAACTGGAGCAGCCCTACGGCTACGACGTATCGGTCAACGACGCCTTCCGCCCGCTGTCCCGGTTCTTCGACCGCGTGTGGCGCCCCGAGCAGCTCCCGTCGGCGCTGCTGGGCGCGATGCGCGTGCTCACCGACCCCGCCGACACCGGCGCGGTGACGATCGCGCTGCCACAGGACGTCCAGGCACAGGCGCACGACTGGCCCGCGGAGCTGTTCGCGAAGCGGGTCTGGCACATCCCGCGCCCGGTGCCCGAGCCGGCCGCGCTGGCCCGCGCGGTCGCGGTGCTGCGCTCGGCCCGCCACCCGTTGATCATCGCGGGCGGAGGGGTGCACTACAGCGAGGCCACCGAGGCGCTGCGCCGCTTCGCCGAGGCCACCGGCATCCCCGTCGCAGACACCCAGGCGGGCAAGGGCGCGCTGTTGTGGGACCACCCCAACGCTGTCGGCGGAGTCGGATCCACCGGCTCCCCCGTCGCCAACACGCTGGCCCGCGACGCCGACGTGGTGCTCGGCATCGGCACCCGGTACAGCGACTTCACCACCGCGTCGCGCACCGCCTTCCAGAACCCGGACGTGGCGTTCGTCAACCTCAACATCGGCTCGCTCGACGCGGTCAAGCACGCGGGTGTGTCGCTCGTGGCCGATGCCCGCGCGGGTCTCGACGCGCTCACCGAGGCGCTGGCCGGGTACCGCGCCGCGACGACGTGGGACGTGACGCAGTGGAACCGGGTCGTCGACGACGCCTTCCACGGTGTCTTCTCCGACCCCCGGAACAAGGCCCGCCCGCACCGGGGCCACCAGCCCCTCCCGGCCCAGACCGAGGTGATCGGCGCCCTCAACGAGGAGATCGACCCCCGCGACGTCGTCGTCCAGGCGGCCGGATCGATGCCCGGTGACCTGCAGATGCTGTGGCGGGCCAGGGACTCCAAGCAGTACCACGTGGAGTACGCCTACTCCTGCATGGGCTACGAGATCGCCGGGGCGCTGGGGGTGAAGATGGCCGCACCGGACAGGGAGGTCTTCGCCCTCGTCGGCGACGGCTCCTATCTGATGATGGCGAGCGAGATCGTCACCGCGGTGTCCGAGGGCATCAAGCTCAACCTGGTCATCGTGCAGAACCACGGATTCGCCTCGATCGGCGCGCTGTCGGAGTCGCTGGGCTCGCAGCGCTTCGGCACCGACTACCGCTACCGCGACACCGGGACCGGGATGCTCGACGGTGGACGGCTCCCGATCGACCTCGCGGCCAACGCCGCGAGCCTGGGCGCGGACGTCATCAGGGTGCGGACGATCGCCGAGTTCCGCGCGGCGATCTCGACGTCGCGCGCGTCGGACCGCACCACCGCGATCCACATCGAGACCGACCCACTCGCACCCGTCCCCTCGTCGCAGAGCTGGTGGGACGTGCCGGTTTCCGAGGTCGCGACGCTCGACAGCACCAACCAGGCCCGCACGACCTACGAGGCACACAAGGCGCAGCAGCGCCCCTTGATCGGGAGGACCGAACGTTGAGGACCATCACCCACTGGATCGGCGGCAGGCCGGCCACCGGCACGTCCACCCGGACGAGCCCGGTGTGGAACCCCGCCACCGGGGCGCAGCAGGCGGAGGTGGCGCTCGCGGGCGTCGCCGACGTGGACACCGCGGTGCAGGCGGCCGCGGCCGCGTTCGAGACCTGGGGCCAGTCCTCACTCTCGCAGCGCACCAAGGTGCTCTTCGCCTTCCGCGAGCTCGTCAACGCCCGCACCCAGGACCTCGCGGAGATCATCTCCGACGAGCACGGCAAGGTCGTGTCCGACGCCCGCGGGGAGGTGCAACGCGGCCTGGAGGTGATCGAGTTCGCCTGCGGCATCCCGACGCTGCTCAAGGGCGAGTACTCCGACCAGGTCTCCACCGGCGTCGACCTCTACTCGTTCCGCCAGCCGCTCGGGGTCTGCGCAGGCATCACGCCGTTCAACTTCCCTGCCATGGTGCCGATGTGGATGCACCCGGTCGCCATCGCGTGCGGCAACACGTTCGTGCTCAAGCCCAGCGAGCGCGACCCGGGCGCGTCGATGCTGACGGCGGAACTGTGGTCCGAGGCGGGCCTGCCCGACGGCGTGTTCAACGTCGTGCACGGCGATAAGGAGTCGGTCGACGCGCTGCTCGACCATCCCGCGGTGGCGGCGGTGTCGTTCGTGGGGTCGACGCCCATCGCGCGCTACATCCATGAGCGCGGTACGGCCAACGGCAAGCGCGTGCAGGCCCTGGGTGGGGCCAAGAACCATGCGATCGTCCTGCCCGACGCCTCGATCGATTACACCTCGGACCATCTCGTCGCGGCCGCCTTCGGCTCTGCGGGCGAGCGGTGCATGGCGATCTCGGCAGCCGTCGCCGTGGGCTCAGCCGCCGACGCGCTCGTCGCCGCGGTCAGCGCGAAGGCCCGGGCGACGAAGGTCGGCCCCGGCCGCGACGCCGACAGCGAGATGGGCCCGGTCATCACCGCCGCCGCCCGCGACCGCATCGTCGGGCTGATCGGCACCGGGCAGGCCCAGGGCGCCACGCTCGCCGTCGACGGGCGGGGGCTCACGGTTCCCGGCCACGCCGACGGCTTCTTCGTCGGCCCGACGGTGCTCGACAACGTCACCACCGAGATGGACGTCTACCGCGAGGAGATCTTCGGCCCGGTGCTGACGGTCCTGCGCGCCGGATCGGTCGACGAGGCGATCGCACTGATCAACGCCAACCCCTACGGCAACGGCACCGCCATCTTCACGAACTCGGGCGAGGCGGCGCGCCGGTTCCAGCGCGGGGTGAACGTCGGGATGATCGGCATCAACGTCCCGATCCAGCCGCCGAAGGAGTAGTAGGCCATCGGCACCGGGATCGGGACGTTGATGCCGATCATCCCGACGTTCACCCCGCGCTGGAACCGGCGCGCCGCCTCG
>JBKJPD010000465.1:0-5303 GCA_046595345.1 Pseudonocardia sp. | reverse complement strand
GTCGGCTCGCTGGGAATCTCGTTGTACACAGTCGAGGAGATCACCAACACGCTGATACCAGCGTCGATGAGCCAGACCTCGCCGCGGCGGGGAGAGTCGCTCAACGACCCGCCAGCTCGTCGAGGTTGCGATCAGCCCAGGCTGTGGCGAACGCCCCGGCTTCTGGGTGGGCCACCATCCACTGGTCGTGCGCCGCGCAACGGCGCCGCATGTCCTCGACGTCGAGGAGGCCCTCAATCCATGAGTTCATCGACTGCTGGTCGGCGTCGGCATAGCGCTTGACCGCCTCGTACGCCGTATCGGACAGCCGTAACGTAATCATCCGTGCCACCACCCGATGCTAGCAGGATCAGCTAGTTCAGGCTGCCGGCCCCAGGCCCCGGCGAAGATCATGGTGAGGGGCCGGGTACGCCAACGGGCCCGGTCGCGATGTTCGCGTCCGGGCCCGTCGGCGTGCTGACCTACAGGTACTGGCCGGTGTTCGAGGCGGTGTCGATGGCCCGCCCGGACTCGGCGTTCTTGCCGGTGACCAGGGTACGGATGTAGACGATCCGCTCGCCCTTCTTGCCCGAGATCCGCGCCCAGTCGTCGGGGTTGGTGGTGTTGGGCAGGTCCTCGTTCTCGGCGAACTCGTCGACGATGGCGTCGAGCAGGTGCTGCACGCGCAGGCCCGGCTGGCCCGACTCGAGCACCGCCTTGATCGCCGACTTCTTGCCGCGGTCGACGATGTTCTGGATCATGGCGCCGGAGTTGAAGTCCTTGAAGTACAGGATCTCCTTGTCACCGTTGGCGTAGGTGACCTCCAGGAACCGGTTCTCCTCGGTCTCGTCGTACATCCGCTCGACGACCCGTTCGATCATCGCGGTGATACACGCCCTGCGGTTGCCGCCGAACTCGGCGATGTCGTCGACGTGGATCGGCAGGGTGTCGGTGAGGTACTTGGAGAAGATGTCCTGCGCCGCCTCGGCATCCGGCCGCTCGATCTTGATTTTCACGTCGAGCCGGCCCGGCCGCAGGATCGCGGGGTCGATCATGTCCTCGCGGTTGGAGGCGCCGATGACGATGACGTTCTCCAGGCCCTCGACACCGTCGATCTCCGCCAGCAACTGCGGCACGATCGTGGTCTCGACATCGGAGGACACGCCCGAGCCACGGGTGCGGAAGATCGAGTCCATCTCGTCGAAGAACACGATGACCGGGGTGCCTGCCGAGGCCTTCTCACGGGCCCGCTGGAAGATCAGCCGGATGTGCCGCTCGGTCTCCCCGACGAACTTGTTGAGCAGCTCGGGGCCCTTGATATTCAGGAAGAACGCCCGGCCCTCCTTGGGGTCGTCGCCGCGGACGGCCGCGATCTTCTTGGCCAGCGAATTGGCTACCGCCTTCGCGATGAGCGTCTTTCCGCAGCCGGGAGGGCCGTAGAGCAGGACACCCTTGGGCGGGCGCAGCTCGTACTCCTTGAACAGCTCGGCGTGCAGGAACGGCAGTTCCACGGCATCGCGGATCTGCTCGATCTGCCGGAAAAGGCCACCGATGTCGGAGTAATCGACGTCGGGCACCTCCTCGAGCACGAGGTCCTCGACCTCGGCCTTGGGCACCCGCTCGTAGGCGTAGCCCGCCTTGGTGTCGACGAGCAGCGAGTCGCCGGGCTTGAGCGGTACGAAGTCGACGTGATCCCGGGCCAGGGTGAGTGGGGCGGCGAGCCACACCACCCGCTCCTCGTCGGCGTGCCCGGTGACCAGCGCCCGACCAGCGAGACCGTCGGGGCCGGGATCGGTGAGCACCTCGCGGAGCGAACACACCTCGCCGACGCGCTCGTAGTCGTTCGCCTCGACCACGGTGAGGGCCTCGTTGAGGCGCACCGTCTGGCCGCTGCGAAGGTTTTCGGTGGGAACCGCAGGTGATACCGCGACCCGCATCCGCCGACCGGAGGTGAACACGTCCACCGTCTCGTCGGGGAAACGGGTGAGGAACACCCCGTAGCCGCTGGGCGGCTGGGCGAGCCGGTCGACCTCCTCGCGCAGGGCCACCAACTGACCACGGGCGTCGCGAAGAGTCTCGGTCAGCTTCTCATTGCGTGCCGAGAGCTGAGCAAGCCTGCTCGCTGCCTCCGCGAGCCGCTGTTCCAGGATCCCCGCGTTCCGTGGGGACTCCGCGATCTTGCGGCGAAGCAGAGCGACCTCTTCTTCGAGGAAGCGGATCTGAGCGGTGGCTTCCGCGGGACTGAGCTCCGCATGGCCACCTGGTTCACGACTGCCGGGACCATCGTAGGGGTTCACGGCATCCTCCCTCCGTGCTCCGTTTCCATACGGTACCTGCGTTCGGCCCGAACGGCCGTACGACGATCCGGTGATCCACCACTCAACCGGACGGCACCTTGACGCCGCGGCCCTGCGGATGCGTCGCGACGGGCTGCGGCGACCGGTTCCGTCGGCACCTCATCGGCTGGTCGGTCTGCGCTGCGGACGCGGCGGGGAGACGCCCTCGGCCAGCCGCCGGGCCGTCACCAGGAACGCCGTGTGACCCTGCATGCGATGATCGGGACGGACCGCGAGCCCCACCACATGCCACGGCCTGACCAGGCATTCCCAGGCCTGAGGCTCCGTCCAGCACTGTTGCTCGCGGAGGTCCTCGACGAGGCGGGAGAGCTGGGTGGTGGTGGCCACGTAACCCACCAGAACGCCGCCCGGAATGAGTGCCTCCGCCACCGTATCGAGCTGTTCCCACGGCGCGAGCATGTCCAGAACGACCCGATCGACCGGTTCTGCGGCGCCGTCGTGAGTCTTGAGGTCAGCGATTTTCAAGGACCAGTTGGGTGGCTTATCGCCGAAGAACCGTCGCACATTGCGGTCGGCGTATTCGGCGTGGTCGGCCCTGATCTCGTAGGACAGCACGCTGCCCGTCGGCCCGACGGCCTGCAGTAGCGAGCAGGTGAGGGCACCCGAGCCCGCTCCGGCCTCCATGACCCGTGCTCCCGGGAAGATGTCGCCCCACATGAGGATCTGGGCGGCGTCCTTCGGGTAGATCACCTGCGCGCCGCGGGGCATCGAGAGCACGTAGTCGGCCAGCCGGGGGCGCAATGCGAGGTAGGGGGTGCCGACCGGCGACACGACGAGGCTGCCCTCGGGCTTCCCGATCAGCTGATCATGCTCGAGACCGCCGCGGTGGGTGTGGTACAGCGCGCCCGTCTCCAGTGTGACGGTGTAGTGGCGGCCCTTCGGGTCGGTGAGCTGCACGCGGTCCCCGGCCCGGAACGGTCCCCCTCGGGCTCGGGCCGGCGCCTCCACGGGAACCTCGATGCCCCCGTCGGGGGCATCGACCGGGGCATCGACGGGGGCATCGACGGGAGGGTCGACGGTGATGTCGACGGGCGGGAGCAGTTCGGACACGTGGAGTGACGCTAGAGCACGCCCGGTGGAGCGACGCCGTCAGGCGCTGAGCCGGTCAGGTAGTGGCATCCAAAAGCAGCCACTGGCCGTCGAGCCGACGCAAGCCCGTGTTCACGATCTGCTGCTTGCCTCCCGCTTCGATCGACCATTTGACCGAGGCGGCGTCGTCCTTGACCGTGACAGCCTCGACCTTGGTGGTCTTCCCGATCCGGTCGGCGCGCTCGCCGGAACCGGGAATCGCGTAGATGGCGGTGAACGCCTCCTCGCAGGTGCCCACGGTCTGGCCACCGGACCTGACGGAGTCGATGAGCTTGGTCTTGCTCTCCGGCGCCTTGTGACTGCACGCCTTCACGAAGTCCCTCGCCACGAGCGCCTGGTAGTAGTCGAGGAACGTGGACTCCACGGCGGCCTCGTCGGCGGTGGTGGCGACGCTCGGGGTGTCGCTCCCGGGTGCCGCCGACGTCGCGGTCCCGGTGGCGGCGGGCGCCGGACCGGGGGCCACCGGCGTCCCTGAACAGGACATGAGGGCGGCGGCGGTCGTGAGGGACGCGAGCGCGATGCGGATGGTCTTCATCGCGGTTCAAGGTATCGGTGCACGACTCCGGCGCACGGCCGGGGTGTAGGGGGCTGTCGGTGGGGTCGCCTACTGTCCCCGAGATGACGATGACCCCCGCCCCCGACGACGTGGCGGCCCGCCCCTGGCGTCGGCCCGCGCTGTCGCCGTCGCGCGCCGGGGATTTCAAGCAGTGCCCGCTGCTCTACCGGTTCCGGGCGATCGACCGGCTCCCGGAGCGCTCCACCCGGGCCCAGATCCGCGGCACGGTCGTGCACACCGTTCTGGAGCGGCTGTTCGAGCTGCCCGCTCCCGAGCGGGTGCCGGCCGCGGCCCGTGCGCTCGTAGCACCGGCATGGGAGGAGCTGCGAGGGGAACACCCGGAGCTGGTCGAGGAGCTGTTCACCGGGCCGAACGATCCGGAGCTCCCGGTGTGGTTGGAGTCGGCGGGCGGATTGCTGGAGGCCTACTTCCGGCTGGAGGATCCGCGCCGGCTGGAGCCGGAGGCCCGCGAACTGCTCGTGGAGACCGAACTCGATTCGGGGCTGCTGCTGCGCGGTTACCTCGACCGGCTCGACGTGGCCCCCACCGGGCAGCTGCGGGTGGTCGACTACAAGACAGGCGCGGCCCCGCGGCAGGTCGCCGAGGCCAGGGTGCTGTTCCAGATGAAGTTCTATGCGCTCGCACTGCTGCACCTGCGCGGCGTCGTCCCCACCCAGTTGCGCCTGCTCTACCTCGCCGACTCCGAGTCGCTCACCTACGAACCCGACGAGGCCGAGCTGCGACGCTTCGAACGCACCCTCGACGCCATCTGGACGGCCATCCTCACCGCAGGGCGCACCGGGGACTTCCGCCCGAACCCGAGTCGGATGTGCGACTGGTGCAGCCACAAGGCCCTGTGCCCGGCATGGGACGGCACGCCCCCGGCGTACCCCGGCTGGCCCGAGGACCCTGCGAGCATCCCCGACGAGACCACCGCCGAGCGGGCCGGCTGAGCACAGCGTCATCCCCCCACATGCATGATCGCAGTGTGATGCCCGCCGATGCCCTCCCCCTCGAGCCCTACTACCTGCCTCTCGACGGGCCTGACGGTGCGCGGTTCGACGCCACCGTGTCGACGACGGGACCGTGGTTCGCCGACGCCCAGCACGTCGGGCCGCCGTCCGCGTTGCTGGTGCGGGCGATGGAGCGGTGCGCTCCGCGTGCGGGCACCCAGCTGTCGCGGGTGACGGTCGAGGTCCTCGGGCCGGTTCCCGCGGGCGAGGTGTCGGTGCATGCACATATCGAGCGGCCGGGCCGGACCATCGAACTGCTGGCCGCGGAGATGACAGCGGGCGGGCGGGCGGTGCTGCGGGCCAGGGCGT
>JBKJPD010000427.1:0-3400 GCA_046595345.1 Pseudonocardia sp. | reverse complement strand
GTGCTCTGGACGAGCCCGAGCGTGCGCTGCTCGGAGTCCAGCGGGAACAACAGGTAGAACTCCAGGTCACGGTTGGCGGTGCGCACCGGCTGTCCGACCAGCAGCGTGGGGACAGCGGCGCCCTGCTCGGACAGCGTCACGTATTTGCGCGAGAGGGTGCCATGGGCGACGGCCGCCCGCAGGTCGGCCGGAACGTCGCCGACGGGGCCTGCGGATACCTCGGCCCCGCCCACCCGGGGGCCGGTGGCGAGTACCGCCCGGAACGCCCCGGCCGTCGGCGACGACGACTCGGCGCTGCCGTTGTTGGTCAGCCGGTCGAGCGCGTTGTTGAACTCACCCTCGGCGCCCTCACGATCGGGGTCGACACCGGACAGCTCGCGCTCCAGCAGCACCCGACCCGACTCCGCGAGGGCCAGGGTGTCGATCTCCTTGCCCTGCAGCACGCGCAGGGCGATCTGGGTCTGCAGGACGAGCCCCAGCACCACGACGACCGCCGTGGACAGTGCCAGCGTGCTGATCACGACCCGGAGCTGTAGCGAACGGCGCCAGACGGCGTCGAACGCGACCACCAGTTCCTTGCCGACCTGACGGACCTGCCCGAGGGTGCGGCCGGTCCGGTCGGCGAACCGGATGGGGCTCATGTCCTCATGGGGGGCCGGCCCGATACCCGACGCCGCGCACGGTCAGCACCACCTCAGGGTGCTCCGGGTCGTGCTCGACCTTGGACCGGAGCCGCTGGACGTGCACGTTCACCAGCCGCGTGTCGGCCGCGTGCCGGTAGCCCCACACCTGCTCCAGCAGCACCTCGCGGGTGAAGACCTGGCGCGGCTTGCGGGCGAGCGCGACGAGCAGGTCGAACTCCAGCGGGGTGAGCGCGATCTGCTCGCCCTCCCGGACGACCTGGTGGGCGGGCACGTCGATCAACAGCTCGCCGATGGAGAGCTGCTCGGCGGGCTCGTTGTCGGTGCGCCGCACCCGCGCCCTGATCCGGGCCACCAGCTCCTTGGGCTTGAACGGCTTGACGACGTAGTCGTCGGCGCCGGACTCCAGCCCCAGCACGATGTCGACGGTGTCGGTCTTGGCCGTGAGCATGATGATCGGCACGCCGGACTCCGCCCGGATGCCGCGGCAGACGTCGATGCCGTTCATCCCGGGGAGCATCAGGTCGAGCAGCACGACGTCGGGCTTCAGCTCGCGGACCGCGAGCAGCGCCCGAGTGCCATCACCGACCACTGCCGTGTCGAAGCCCTCGCCCCGCAGCACGATGGTGAGCATCTCTGCCAGTGCCGGGTCGTCGTCGACCACGAGAACGCGCGACTTCATGCAGGCAGCATCCCATCATCTGCTCAGAATCCGCTCCGGACCCACAGGATGGCGCAATCCGCCTCCGATCTCCCCGGCCGGGCAGCTCGGTGTTCCCCTCCTGACCTGCGACGCCCACCTCGGCGCCCGCCGACGGCCACGACGGCGAATCGATCGTCTACCCGAGGAGCTGAGCCGCCAGTGCGCCCACGTCGAGCGGAGCGGCCCCGTCGAGCACGGTCCACGGCGAGAGCCAGGACGCCGCCGCAAGCTGCGCGTAGACCGCGCCCGTGCGCTCCTGCAAGCCCCCGTCGGACTCGTAGGCGTCGCGCCCGCGGCCCGGCTCGGTGCGCTCCCGGTGCGCCGCCCGGTCAGCTGCGACGGCGCGCGGCACCGACAGGAACAGCTGGTGGTCGGGAACGGGGATGGCGAACCGCACGACCTCCAGCGCCCGGACCCACCCGACGAACTCCCCGTCGGCGTCCTGGTGCAGGCGGGCGGCGCCGTACGCGGCGTTGGACGCGACATAGCGGTCCACGAGCACGAGGTCGTGCTCGTGGACCGCCGCTTCGAGGGAGGCGGCGGCGGCGCGGCGGTCGAGCGCGAAGAGCAGCCCCATCCCGTGCACCGAGTCGGCGACGTCACCGAGGCGCCCGTACAACGCGTCGCGGGCGAGTTCGGCGTGGACGTCGGCGTCGTAGCGCGGAAAGGCGAACCTCGCGACCCGGGCTGGCCGCAGCGCGGCGCCCAGTGCGTCGGCGAGCGTCCGCTTGCCGGCGCCGTCGAGCCCCTCGATGACGATCAGTCGACCCACCCCGGAGATGATGCCGGTCGACGGCCCGGCCGGTGAACCGGCCACCCGGAAACGCCCGGGTCGGCCCCACCGGACCAGACGTGCAAAGGGGCGGCCCCGCTCCCGTAGGACGCGGAACCGCCCCGCTGCGCGTGGGCCGGGTGGGATCAGTACCGGTAGTGGTCGGGCTTGTAGGGCCCTTCCACATCCACGCCGATGTACTCGGCCTGGTCCTTGCTGAGCTTGGTCAGCTCCCCGCCCAACGCCTCGACGTGGATCCTCGCGACCTTCTCGTCCAGATGCTTGGGCAGCCGGTAGACCTCGTTGTTGTACTCCTCGTGCTTGGTGAACACCTCGATCTGGGCGATCACCTGGTTCGAGAAGCTGTTGCTCATCACGAACGACGGGTGGCCCGTCGCGTTGCCGAGGTTCATCAGGCGGCCCTCGGACAGCAGGATGATCGAGTGCCCGTCGGGGAACACCCACTCGTCGACCTGCGGCTTGATATTGATCTTGATGATGCCGGGGATCCGGCCGAGCCCGGCCACGTCGATCTCATTGTCGAAGTGCCCGACGTTGGCGACGATCGCCTGGTGCTTCATCTTCGACATCGCCACGGTGGTGATGATGTCCTTGTTGCCGGTGGTCGTGACGATGATGTCGGCCTTGCCGATGACGTCGTCGAGGCGCGCCACCTGGAAGCCCTGCAGAAGTGCCTGCAGCGCGCAGATCGGGTCGACCTCGGAGACGATCACGCGCGCGCCCTGGCCCGCCATCGCCGCGGCCGAACCCTTGCCCACGTCGCCGAAGCCGCAGACGAGCGCGACCTTTCCGCCGATCAGCACGTCGGTGGCGCGGTTGAGGCCATCGATGAGCGAGTGCCGGATGCCGTAGACGTTGTCGAACTTGCTCTTGGTGACCGAGTCGTTGACGTTGATCGCCGGGAACAGCAACTGGCCCTGCTCCGCGAGCTGGTAGAGCCGGTGGACGCCGGTGGTGGTCTCCTCGGTGACCCCGCGGATCGGCGCGGCGATGCGGGTGAACCGCTGCGGGTCGTCGACCAGCGAGCGGCGCAGCGTGTCCATGATGATGCGGTACTCGTCGGAGACGGTCAGGTCGTCGTCCTCGAAGGTGGGCACCACGCCGGTCTTCTCGTACTCGACGCCCTTGTGGATCAGCAGGGTGGCGTCACCACCGTCGTCGAGGATCATGTTGGGGCCGACCGCATTGCCGTCGGCATCGGTGAACGCGAACAACTGCTCGGTGCACCACCAGTACTCCTCCAGCGTCTCGCCCTTCCAGGCG
>JBKJPD010000315.1:0-4576 GCA_046595345.1 Pseudonocardia sp. | reverse complement strand
TCCTGGATGTCGGCCATCATCCGCAGGGAGAACTCGGTGGAGAAGATGCAGGTGTTCTGGCCCTGGTCCTCCTTGAGGATGTCGGCCTGCACCGTGCCCCGCACGTTCGCGAGCGCGAACGATGTGAGCTCGGCGCGCTCATCGTCGGAGGGCTCGCGGCCCTGCTCCTCGCGGAACCTGTCGACCTGCTGGTCGATCGCGGTGTTCAGGTAGAACGCCAGGATCGTCGGGGCCGGGCCGTTGATCGTCATCGACACCGATGTGGTCGGCGAGGTGAGGTCGAACCCGTCGTAGAGGACCTTCATGTCCTCCAGCGTCGCGATCGACACACCGGACGTGCCGACCTTCCCGTAGATGTCGGGGCGGGTGCCGGGGTCGCGGCCGTAGAGCGTCACCGAGTCGAACGCGGTGGACAGGCGCTTGGCGTCGGAGTCGGCTGAGAGCAGCTTGAACCGCTTGTTGGAGCGGAACGCGTCGCCCTCACCGGCGAACATGCGCGCGGGGTCCTCGCCCTCGCGCTTGAACGGGAACACCCCGGCGGTGAACGGGAAGCGCCCGGGCAGGTTCTCCTGGCGCAGGAACCGCAGCAGGTCGGCGTCCTCGGTGTAGGGCGGCAGCGCAACCCGGCGCACCTTGTTGCCCGAGAGCGTCTCGCGGGTGAGCTGCGTGCGCACCTCCTTGTCGCGGATCGCCACGACCATCTCGTCGCCGGAGTACGCCTCGACCACGGCGGGCCACTCGTCCAGCAGCGCGGCCGACACGGCAGGCAGCGCCTTCTCAGCGGTCTCGACGAGCTCCGCGATCCCGCCCTCGTCGGCGCCCGCGGCCTGCAACGCGGCCCGCGCGGTGCGCAGGTGGTGGCGTTGCCGGGCGGCGTCGATGTGCGCGTCCGTGTCGTCGTGGTAGCCGCGCAGCGTCGCGGCGATCTCGGACAGATAGCGGCTGCGCTTTCCCGGGATGATCGCCGCGTGATCCGAGGAGGTCTTGCGGTCGGTGTGCGGCAGCCTGCCCTCGCCCACCACCAGCCCGTTCTCGCTCAGCAGTGAGCGGAGGTGCTGGTAGAGCGCGGTGACGCCGTCGTCGTTGAACGTGGCGGCACTGGTGCCGAAGACCGGCATGTCCTCCCACGACGAGCCGAACGCCTCGCGGTTGCGGACGAGCTGGCGGCCCACGTCGCGGCGAGCGTCCTCGGCGCCGCGACGTTCGAACTTGTTGATCGCGACGACGTCGGCGAAGTCCAGCATGTCGATCTTCTCCAGCTGCGACGCGGCGCCGAACTCGGGCGTCATCACGTACAGCGAGCGGTCGACGAACGGCACGATCGCGGCGTCGCCCTGTCCGATGCCCGGCGTCTCGACGATCACCAGGTCGAACGCGGCGGCCTTGAGCACCGAGATCACGTCGCCGAGGCGCTCGGGGAGCTGGCCGTCGCTGCCGCGGGTGGCCATGGAGCGGAAGAAGACCTGCTCGCCGACCAGCGAGTTCATTCGGATCCGGTCGCCGAGCAGCGCGCCGCCGCCCTTGCGCCGGGTCGGGTCGACGGCGAGCACGGCGATGCGGAGCTTGTCCTCCTGGTCGAGGCGGAACCGGCGTACCAGCTCGTCGGTGAGGCTCGACTTGCCCGAGCCGCCGGTGCCGGTGATGCCCAGCACGGGGACGGGGCGCCGGGGCGTCAGATCGAGGCCTTCGGGCAGTCGCCCGGTCTCGGCGAGGGTGAGCGTGCGGGCCAGGGTGGCGGGTTCGCCGGTGAACACGCCGTCGAAGCTGAGGGGAGGTTGGGCCGCCAGGTCGACGTCGCACTCGCGGATCATCAGGTTGATCATCCCCGGCAGGCCGAGACGCTGGCCGTCCTCGGGGGAGAAGATGCGGGAGACCCCGCGGGAGTGCAGCAGCTCGATCTCGGCCGGCACGATCACCCCGCCGCCCCCGCCGTAGACCTTCACGTGCCCGGCGCCGCGCTCGCGCAGCAGCTCCACCAGGTACGAGAAGTATTCGACGTGCCCGCCCTGGTACGAGCTGATCGCGACGCCGTGGCAGTCCTCCTGGATCGCGGCGGCCACCACCTCGTCCACCGAGCGGTTGTGCCCGAGATGCACCACCTCCGCGCCCTGGCGCTGCAGGATCCGCCGCATGATGTTGATAGCGGCGTCGTGGCCGTCGAACAGGCTGGCCGCAGTCACGAACCGGACGGGGTGAGTGGGGACGTGCAGCTCGCGCTGGTCCATGCGGATTTTCCTCTCGCCGTCGAGCGCCCGCGGCGCCATGACAGGGGTTCGAGGCGAACACCGGTCTCGATTTAGTTTGACATCCTAGTATCGGACGTACAAGTTCTTCGGGCGTGACGCGGGTGACGGTGGAAATCCGGTGTGGTGCGCAGGCCCGTCAGGTGGTCGGGACGGCACCCGGGGATCTCTCGACGCCAGGGAGCTCCCTGGTGGCCAGGTCCGCCTCTCTTCAGTCGACGGTTCCCGACCGGGCTGCGGGCGCGCCGGAGCGGGTCGCGCCCGGCGCCACGGTGCGTGTCGAGCCGGCGAGCGTGGCCGCCGTCGCACCGCCCGGCGCCGCCTCCGTCGCCCCGGGCAGTGCTGCCGCTGCTGCTTCGGCGCGGTGCTCGCGCAGGCGATCGGCTGCCGCCGCCGCGAGCCCGCCGATCACCGCCAGGAGCGCACCCGACGCCACGATCGTCGCCTCGATGGTGCTCGGGGCCACGATGACCAGCATGAACGAGACGCCGGGCCACCACAGCAGTCCTCGTACCGGAGCCGGAACCGACCATTGCCGGGTGTCGGACGTCATGGGGATGTCCTACCTGATCCCCGTCGGCGCGACGCGAGGGGGCGGCAGGACGGCACGCGCCCAGGAATGAACGGCGGTCGGCGTCCCCAGGTTGGTCTATGGTGCGGCCCGTGGATCACGCTGCCGCCCTGCTCGACCAGAACCGGCTGCTCGGCGAGCTCATCCGGGGCGCCGACCCGTCGGCGCACGTCCCGAGCTGCCCGGACTGGACGGTGGCCAAGCTCGTCACGCACGTCGGGCGGGGCGACCGGTGGGCCGCGACGATCGTCCGCGACCGGGCCGAGGCCTACGTCGACATCCGCACGGTGCCCGACGGGAAGCCCCCCGTCGATCCGGACGAGACTCAGGCCTGGTTGCACGAGGGCGCGCGGCTGCTCGTCGACGCGGTCGAGACGGTCGGCGCCGACACCCCGGTCTGGACGTTCACCGGCCCCAAGCCGTCGTCGTGGTGGATCCGGCGCAGGCTGCACGAGGCCACGGTGCACCGCGCCGACGCCGCCCACGCGGTCGGCGCGTCCTACGAGCTGCCCGCCGATGTCGCCGCCGACGGGATCTCGGAATGGCTCGACCTGCTCACCGTCCGCCCCGCCGCCGTCGGCCCGGCCGCGTTGGAGGACGGCCGCCCGCTGCACCTGCACGCCACCGACGAAGGCCTCGGCGCCGCGGGGGAGTGGATGATCCGCGGCGACGGTGGGCGCGTCACCTGGGACGCCGGGCACGCGAAGGGCGCCGCCGCAGTTCGGGGCCGGGCCGTCGACCTGCTGCTCGCGATGTTCCGCCGCCCCGGTGGGGACATCGAGGTCCTCGGCGATGCCGGCGTCTGGACAGCCTGGCTGGAGCGCACGCAGTTCTGACCCGGACAGCCGGTGGGCACGGCGGTTGACCTCGCCGGGGTGGGGCAGCGACGGCAACAGTCGACGAGCACACGGCGGTGACCGGACAGGTCTTCGGCACGCCGCATTGCGGGGGCCCCTGACCGCCCGGCGATCTTCGCGATCACCGGTCGGTCAGGGGCTCCTTGAAGTCACGCACCGACAAACCCACAGAACGCGCCTGGGGCGGATCGAGGGTCGGCGAGGCAGAGCCCGCCGGGCGGCCGGGTGGGCTACCCGGTGGTGATGTCGAAGTTCGCGGTGCCGCCGACGATGGAGGTGACGGTTGCGGTGACGGGGGTGGTGTCGCCTGCCATGTTCAAGGTGCACTGGACCGAGGCGCCGATGATTGCCGGGAGATCGCCGGCGCAGATGACCGAGTCGGGGGCGGAGCCGAGCTGGATCGTGGCCTTGTCACTGATCTCCTGGGCCACCTTGGCGCTGGAGACGGTGAGGGGCAGGCTGCTGACCGCGATGGCCGCGACCACGGTGAGGGCGACGACGATCAGGCTGACGACCAGGAACACGATGCTGAGCACCATGCCGGCGGTGGCCATTCCCCGGCCCCGTTCGCCGGTGCGTCGGGTCTGCGAGCGGCCCATCACCCCGAAAACGATGCCCAGTGGGGAGAACACGAACGCGAACACCAGGGACAGAACGGCCATCGTGTTGGTCTTGGAGGAGGGCTGCACCGGTGCGCCGTAGCCGGCGGGCGCGGGTGGTTGGTTCATCGGCCCGCTCGGCGTCGATGTCGTCATTGCAATCTCCAGGTAGTCCGTGGATCGGGTGCATGGCTGCACCCCTTCGTCACACGTCTTCGCGGCGTGTGACTGATCAAACCTGGATTCGGTCCAGCAACCCTCAGTGTTACCCCACCCCCCGTTACCCCACCCCCCGTTACCCCACCC
>JBKJPD010000304.1:0-5000 GCA_046595345.1 Pseudonocardia sp. | reverse complement strand
CCTGCCCCCGCTCCGGCCCCGGCTCCCGCTCCCGATCCGGCCCCTGCCCCTGCCCCTGCCCCTGCCCCGGATCCGGCTCCCGCTCCCGCTCCCGCTCCCGCTCCCGCTCCCGGTAGCGGAAATGGCTCCGCAGGCGGCGGTTCGGCTGGTGACGACGGCCGTGACCCGTCCCGTCCGCGGCGGCTACTCCCCGACCTCGGCCTCGGCCTGGGCTCGCTTCCCGGTATCGGCCGCTGACCGGGTCGCGATGATGTCCGGGGTGCGGGGGTGACGGTGCCACGGCCGCGTCCGCGATGGCTGCTGCACCCGCTCGCGGCGGCGCTGCTGCTGCTGGTCGTCGGTGTGTTCGCGACGGTCATGGCGTGGACCGCGCAGCGGGATCTTGCGACTGCAGGCGCATTGCTGCTCCTCGCGGTGGTGGCCGGTGCGGCCGCCGGGTTCGCCAACTCCGGCAGCACTTGAAGCCACAACTCGGCCTTTCTGCTGAGTGCGTCGGTCTGGCGCGATACGCCCGTGATCCGGTACTTCGGCACCGGCCTGCTCCTCGGGGCCACGCTGGTGGCGTTCGTGGGGGCGGTCGTCGGGTCGCTGCCGCAGGCGCTGGTGCCCGCACCCGTCCGCTGGGCGGTGTTCGGGATGGTCGCGCTGCCGGTCCTGCTGCGCGAGGCAGGCGTGTTGAGGTTCCCCGTCCCGCAGAACGCGCGGCTGGTGCCGGAGGATGTGCAGCACCTGCGCGAGTGGGGGGCGCTGCAGTTCGGCTTCGAGATGGGCACGGGCATGCGCACCTATTCGCCGTCGGCGTTGCCGCACCTCGCCCTGCTGGCGGTCGTGCTGGTCGTCCCGTTCCCTGCCGCGTTCGCGGTCGCGGCCGGTTTCGCGGTCGGGCGGCTGGCGATGCCGCTGATGTCCAACGCCTGGAGCCACGACGGTGCGTGGACGGAGCTGTGGTCGCGCTCGGAGCCGATGGTGCGGCCGCTGCTGGCTCTGACGGCGATCGGGACGCTGGCCGCCGTATCGATTCCTGCTGGAATACTCACGGTGTGAAGGCCGCACTGAACAAGATCGGCGAGGTCGTCGTCGTCTACGACGTCTCCTGCCCGAACTGCTCGGCGATCGCGCGCGAGCTGCCCGACCTGCTGCGGGTGCCGGTGAAGGTGCGCTCCTGCCGTGACCCGCAGCTCGCGATCACCTACCCGACGTTGCAGGCCTCCGTCCGGTCGTGTGGCACGCCCGCGCTGGGCACGGTGCGCCGTGACGGCTCGGTGCGATGGTGGCCGGGGCTGGCCGGGGCGATCGGGGTGCTGCCCGTGGTGCGCCCGGGTGGCCTGCGGGAAGCCGTCGGGCTGCTCTGGAGGGCGTTCCGCACGGCTCGCACGCGCTAGCGTTGGGGCGTGACGCACGCTCCGTTCGGTTCCTGGCCCACCCCCATCACCTCCGAGCTTGTCGTCGCTGCCGCGGTGCGGCTCTCCGAGCTACGTGTCGACGGCAACGATGTCGTCTGGTCGGAGGGACGTCCCGGCGAGGGCGGGCGAACGCAGCTCGTCCGGTGCGATCCGGACGGCACCACCACCGACCTGCTGCCCGACGAGATGAACGCCCGCACCGCCGTTCACGAGTACGGGGGCGCCGCCTGGTGGATTCACGATGGCGTCACATGGTTCACGAACTGGGCCGACCAGCGCCTCTACCGGCTTGCCGCCGGCGGCCCGCCGGAGCCGCTCACCGCCGAGCCTGAGCGTCCGCGCGGGGACCGTTTCGCCGATGGTGACGTCGCCTCCGACGGGGCGAGCATCGTCTGTGTCCGTGAGCACCACGGCGGCCCGGCCGCAACCGAGGTCCGCAACGAGATCGTCCGGCTCGACGCCCGGGTCCCGTCCGAGCCGGAGGTGCTGGTCACCGGCCCGGACTTCGTCGCGGCCCCCCGCCTGAGCCTCGACGGCACGACGCTCGCGTGGATCCGCTGGAACCACCCGTCCATGCCGTGGGACTCCACCGAGCTGGTGGTCCGGGACCTCGCCACCGGCGAGGAGACGGTGGTGGCGGGCGGGGCGGGGGAGTCGGTCACCGAGCCGCGCTGGCAGGCCGACGGCTCGCTGTGGTTCGTCAGCGACCGCACCGACTGGTGGAACCTCTACCGCTGGGCCGCCGGCTCCGACATCGAGCAGATCGTGCGGATGGACGCCGAGATCAGCGGGCCGGCCTGGACGTTCGGGGCGGCGCACTACGCGCTGCTCGAGGACGGACGGGTCGTGTTCTCGCGCCGCCGGGCCGGTGTCGACGGGCTCGCCGTGCGCGCCGTCGACGCCACGATCACCGACCTGGATCTGCCGTTCACCGCGATCGCCGCGGTCCGCGTCGCCCCGGACGGCACGGTGCTGGTGGTGGCCGGCAGCCCTCTCGTCGAGCCGGGTGTCTACCGGGTCGATCCGGCGACGGGCGCCATCGCAATCCTGCGCGCTCCACGCGAGCTGCGGGTCGACCCCGGTTACCTGTCGGTGCCTGAGCACGTCTCGTTCCCCTCGGTCGACATCGGCGGCCTCCCACGTACGGCCCACGCGTTGTTCTACCCACCCGCCAACCCCGACCGCACCGGCCCCGCGGGCGAGTTCCCACCGCTGCTCGTCGTGATCCACGGTGGCCCGACGTCGGCAGCGGTCCCGGCGCTGAGCCTGGGCGTCCAGTACTGGACGAGCCGTGGTTTCGCTGTCGTCGACGTCAACTACGGCGGCTCCACCGGCTACGGGCGCGCCTACCGCGAGGAACTGGTGGGCGCGTGGGGTGTGGTCGACGTCGCCGACTGCCTGGCCGCCGCCCGCTGGCTGGCCCGGACGGGCCGGGTGGACGCCGCCCGGCTGGTGATCCGCGGCGGCTCGGCGGGCGGGTTCACGACGCTGTCCGCGCTGGCCCGTGACGACACGCCGTTCGCGGCCGGCGCCAACCACTTCGGGGTGGCCGACCTGGAGGCGCTGGCCGCCGACACCCACAAGTTCGAGAGCCGCTATCTCGACCGTCTCGTCGGCCCCTACCCCGAGGCCCGTGACGTGTATGTCGAGCGCTCACCGATCCAGCACGTCGACCGCCTCACCCGCCCGCTCATCGTGCTGCAGGGCAGCGAGGACCCCATCGTCCCACCCAACCAGAGCGAGAAGATCGTCGACGCGTTGCGCGAGCGCGGGGTGCCGGTGGCGTACCTGCTGTTCGAGGGGGAGCAGCACGGGTTCCGCCGGTCGGAGAACATCCGCCGGGCCCTCGATGCCGAGCTGAGTTTCTACGCACAGGTGCTGGGCTTCAACCTCCAACCGGCAGAGGGCATCGATCCGGTGAAGATCGAGAACCTCTGAGCCGCCCGGACGGCTTCTGGTCCGCAGTCCGCCGGCGTTCATCGGTGTCGTGCGCTGTTCTCACTACGGGGTGGCCGCGCCGCTGCCCTGGGCCTGGGCGACGAGGACCGCCTGCTCGGCCTCGGCTTTCGGGGCGACGTCGATCTGCCGCGGACCCCGCCTGCTCCGCCGTTCCAGGTAGTTCGCGAGGGAGGAGAGCAGCACGCACATCGTGATGTAGATGACCGCGACCACGAGTGCGACCTGCAGGATCGGGAATCCCAGCTGCGGCTGGCTACCCAGGTAGCGGGCCTGAAACAGGAGTTCGGGGTAGACGATGATGAATCCCAGCGCGGTGTCCTTCAGTACCACCACCAACTGGCTGATGATCGTGGGGAGCATGGCACGCAGTGCCTGCGGGAGCAGCACGTTCGTCATGACCTGGGTCTTACGCATGCCGAGCGCGTAGGCGGCCTCGCGCTGCCCGCTGGGGAGTGACTGCACTCCGGCCCGGAAGACCTCGGAAAGCACCGAGCCGTTGTAGAGCATGAGGCCGATCACCAGCGCCCAGAACGCGGGGATGGTGATGTCGAAGGCACGGGACACCCCGTAGTACAGGATGAAGATCAGGATCAGCAGCGGGATGGCCCGGAAGAACTCGACGATCACCGCGGAGGACCTGCTGGCCCAGCGGCGGTCCGACAGCCGTCCAGCGGCGAACACGGCACCGAACAACACGGACAGCACAGCGGCCATCGCGAACGCCTGGAGCGTTGCCAGCAGCGCCTCGAGCAGCAGGATCTGGATGGCTTTGAACTGGATGAACTCCCATTTCGCCGCGTCGAACTGGCCGGTGGCGGCGAATCGGTAGATCACGAATCCGATCACTGCCGCCACCCCGACGGCGCCGATCACGCCGAAGGTGAGGTAGCGGGCGCGGGCCTTGGGGCCGGCGATGTCATACAGGACTGTGGTCATCGGGCCACGCTCCAACGCTTCTCGAGACTTCGTTGCAGCAGCGTCAGGGGGACCACCAGGATGATGAACCCGAGCGCCACCCAGAGCAGACCGACGAAGACGCTGTCGCCCCTGTCGGACAGCGTCTGGTAGATCCCGCCGGCCTGGAACACCGAGAAGCCGGCCGCGATGGTGGTGTTCTTCAGCAGGGCGATCTGCACGTTGGCCATCGGCGGGACCACCGAGCGGACTGCCTGTGGCAGCACGACCGAGGACAGGGTCTGGGTGAAGGTGAAGCCCAACGCCCGGGAGGCCTCGGCCTGGCCGACGGGCACGGTGTTGACGCCGGAGCGGATCACCTCGCAGACGAACGCCGCCGTGTAGATGATCAGCGCCGTGCAGCCGCGGGCGAAGAACGAGAGGTCGAGGATCTCCAGCCGGGGGTAGGCGAAGGCGAAGAAGAAGAAGACGAGGGTGAGCGGGGTGTTGCGGATGGTGTTGACGTAGCCGCTGCCGAACCCGCGCAGGATCGGGATCGGGCTGACCCGCATCGCGGCGATCACCAGGCCGAGCAGGAGCGATCCGACCGCTGAGATCAGGAAGAGCTTGATCGTCTCGAGGAAGGCGGATCCATACAGATCGAGGTTCTGGAGAAGGACGTCCACGGGTTCCCTCCACCGGTGGGAACGGGGTGGGTCGCCCGCGGGCGACCCACCCCGTCAT
>JBKJPD010000256.1:0-5179 GCA_046595345.1 Pseudonocardia sp. | reverse complement strand
GCACCCACGCCCAACACCGTCCTGGCTGCGCTGCCCGAAGACACCCGGCCGACACCCGATGCCACCGTTCCTTACCGGCACCCCTGCTCCGTAGTGGCGGCCGTGCTGCTTCGGATGGACACCGACGGCTGAGCGGTGGTCAACCCGGTGGTGGGGTTGAGGACGGCCCGGTCGCGTTGTAGGTCAACGACCGGCGGGGGTGGAGTCACCGGCCTGGATCTGCGCGCTGACCGGGGTCCCGACCACGTCGTTCTGGTTTCCCGGGTTCGCGACGGTCACGGTGTTGCCGGTGCAGTACCGGTGCCGAAGGTGATGTCGAGGACGGCGTGCAGCTCGACACCGTTGGGGGCGACACCGGTCTGGCCGTGCAGGAAGTCGAAGAACCCGACCCCGGTCACCGTGACGGGAATGTTGGCGCTCTGGAACGTGGTTTTCACCGTGTAGCGGGCGTCGAACGCGGCCCGGGCCTTCTTAATGCTGGTCAGCAGCGGGCTACTCGACCCGACACACGCCGGGTCCGGGATCTCGGTGATCATGGTGTGGCCGGCGCCGTCATTCAGGACCAGGTGGTAGTCGGAGTCGTTCTCCAGCTTGTACTGGGTCAGGGTGGCGCTCACCCGGAACACCGTGGTCTCAGTGGGCGCGACCCGGTTGTTCTGCGGCAGAGTCGCCGGTGCGGGCCGCGCGGCGAGGTCGGCGATCGTGGTCGGCGTCGTCGACTGCAGCGTGATCTTGGCGGCATCCGCGTCGGTACCGGTCTTGACCGGCCAGCGCTCGACCCCGCAGCTACCGGTACTCGACTGCAACCGCACCGTCAGCTGATCGCGCTCAACCTGCCCGCCGCTGTCGTGCCCGGGCAGCGCCCAGGACACCGTCGGCGGCTCCGGCCGGGTGGTCGTGGCGACCAGTGCGCCCGTCACCACCACCAATCCGGTCACGCAACTCACCACCGACACGAGCCCGAACCCGCGCAGCCACTGTCGATCCATGACACCGTCCCCGATCTGGTGGGGTGGGCCACGACCGATGGGGCGCACCACCCTGCAATAACTACAGATGGTAAGTAGTCAACCTGAACGAGTGACCTTCTGACGAGTGAACACCGTGGTTACAGCGGGCATCTGAGCTGATAACCGGCCCAGGGGTGGCCGACAGGACCCGCACCAGCTCCCAGCTGAGCACCGCGTGCGCGGCTGCAGGTCAGCCCTGCGGCGCGTTGCCGTCGCGCCCCTGTCTGTTGTTCACGCCTACGCTGTCCAGCGTTCCGGCGACAACGGCCCGTTCGTCGGGTGATTGCCCGAGGGTCGATCTGCGTACCCATCAGTGAGAGACTGGGGGCATCATCAGCCGATCGTGGTGGTTTCGACGGTCATGGCCTGCCGTGGTGGCGGTGTGCGTCGTCCTGATGGCGGCTGCGTGCGGGGCGAGCCCCACGCCTGCCCCTGCCCCTGCGCCGTCTGCGCCGCCCCAAGCGCTCCCCCTGGTGGCAACTGGATACGCCCTGGTGTTCGTGACGTTTTATGCAGCGTTCGATAATGATCCTGCTGGGAGTACGGACATCGCGTACCCGAATCAGCGACACCCCCACGCGGGCGGCACGGGAACGTTCGAGGATCCGATCAGCTTGGCGGCGGATCCACACGAGCTGGCACCCGGGACGATGGTCTATTACGGGCCGCTGCGGAAGTACTTCGTTATGGAGGACGACTGCGAGCCATGCATTCAGGAAAGGTCCACCACCCGCCGGCCACATATCGACCTGTGGGTTTCGGCGGCCAACGAATCCGGTGTGATTGCCTGCGAGGAGTCGTTGACGCCGCCTGACCGAGTATCGATAGAGGTGAACCCGCCCGCCGGACGTCCTGTCGACCTGCGTCCCCTCTACACCGGCGACCGGTGCTGGCCCTCGACGTGACCGCTGTGCCTTGAACGGATCGAGGCGATGTTCGTACGCAGCATCCCGAGCGGCACGAACGACTCGGGTGCAGCGGCGAGCCGCGATATGGGCAGCGTCGCGACCACCACGGAGAGCAGGGGCGCGGTGGTCGCGGCCGGCGCGGCAATGAAGCTCCCGGTTCTGGGAATCTTCTGCCAGCCCAGTCGTGCACCCGACAGCGCGGACGCGATCGACTGGATCAGCACCGCATACATCAACTGCCGGTAGACGATCTGCTGCAGCGGCAGCAAGATCAGACCCCGCAGGGGTTCGCCCTCGAGTCGGAACGCGACCACACCGGCTGTTATCTGGATCGCCATGACCGTGCCCCAGACGAGCGCCGTGGTGGCGGGATCGAGGAAGACCAGCCCGTAACACAGGTAGAGGTCGACCATCGGGGCCAGCAAGGGCAGGACGATCTGGAACAGTGCGGTGAGCAGGAGTCCCACCCGTCCCACATGACCGGAACGGCCACCCTCCACGAGGGCCTGCCGGTGTTTCCACAGCGACTGCATGATCCCGTAGCTCCAGCGGTAGCGCTGTCGCCACAGCTGACCGAAGGTGGCCGGTGCTTCTGTCCAAGCCCGCGCCGTCGGCTCGTAGACGACGCGCCAGCCCGCGCGGCCGATCGCGATGGTCACGTCGGTGTCCTCAGCGAGGGTTTCGGCGCTGATCCCGCCCACAGCGCGCAGTGCTTCGGTCCGGAACGCGCCGATAGCACCGGGGATCGTCGTCATGGCCTGCCATCGGTCCTGTACCCGGCGATCGATGTTGAAACCGATCACATATTCGATGTGTTGCCAGCGCGAGATCAGACGACTGCAGTCCGCCACCCGCGCATTCCCGGCAACAGCCCCGACCGCAGGATCACCGAAGGGCTGCACCAGGTTGCCGACCGTGGAGGGCTCGAAGATGGTGTCGCCATCCATCATCACGATGATGTCGTAGGAAGCAGCCACGATGCCGGTGTTGAGCGCGGAAGGCTTCCCGCCATTGGCCTGACGCACTATCCGAACGTTCTCCACATTCATCGCCTCGACAATGTCAGCGGTGCCGTCGGTTGATCCGTCGTCGACGACGATGACCTCGATCGGGTGCTCGCTGGCCACCAGCGACCAGACGGTCGCGGCGATGCATTCCTTTTCATTGTGCGCCGGAACGATCACTGAAACCGGTCCGCAGACCGGTGGCCCCCAACTGAACCCGGGATCTCGGCGCTGACGGCGATGAGCAGTGGCAACGACGACCATCACGCCCAACCGGAGCACGACCAGGCTTCCGACGATCAACAGGCTCCATTCCAGGACCTGGATCATCGCCATCGCCACCGCGACCGCCGTAAGCATGGTGTGCCCCAGCGCGAGGTCCGCCGGGCCGGCGGGGAAGTTCGCCGGGGGCAGACCTGCACCCGCAGACACGGTCACGAAGGAGAAGCCGTCGCGCTGCATCTCGGGGATGAGACGGTCGAGCGCCTCGATCGTCTGGGTCCGGTCACCGCCGGCGTCATGCATGAGCACAACGCCTCCATGACCGTCGGCGGGAACGGCATCGTGGGCGATCGATTCCGCACCAGGCCGTTGCCAATCGTTGCTGTCGACGTCGCTCAACACCGTCAGATAGCCCCGTCCGCCGAGTCCGCTGATCACATCGAACTGTCGGTTGTCCAGCGCCGCCGGCTCCGAGGAATACGGCGGCCGGATCAGGTAGCTCATTTCCCCTGTCGCCCCGGCCAGGGCGAACTGCGTCTCGATCAGCTCCCGGTCAACCCGCGACGGCGAGATCCCGGCAAGATCAGGGTGGGTGAAGGTATGGACACCGATCTCGGAACCTGCGCTCCGGATCTGCCGGACCAGTTCCGGGTGGCGGGCGACTTGCGATCCCACGACGAAGAACGTTGCCGGCACCTGGTACTTGGCCAGAACGCCCAGGACCCGTGGTGTCCAGTCCGGATCGGGCCCATCATCGAAGGTGAGCGCGATCCACTTCGGTGGCATGGCGTAGGTCTGCGTACGGCCCTGCGTCATATCGATGATCGGGCCGCCTTCGCTGATCGCCTGCGGTACTCGATCGTCCGCGCCCTCCGGAATCGCTCCGCGCTCGTCGATGCCGATCTGCGAGGTGACCAGACCGTTCGTGAGCAGCGCGCTGCAGAACATGCCCACTACCAGGACGATCAACAGCCAACTCGGACGAAACACCGCGCGGCGGCGCGACCCGACCCACCGCAACATCCGAGGCTCCTCAGGACCGCCAGGGACACCCGACGAGGCGGACCTAGCGTGCAGCACCGCGCCCGCCCCCCCGCTGGTGCAGGGAGAGTACGTCGGGGGTGTTGCGACCGGGGGCCGGGCGAAGCGCTCGCGCCGGCACCGCCGACGGGAGCGGATGGGGCACCAGAGGTATGGCCGACACCGCCGACGGGAGCGGGTAGGGCACCAGAGGTATGGCCGGCGCCATCAGCGACGGGGCAAGGCCCGCGATGACGCGGTGGCCGGCCGTTCCGGGGATACCCAGCAGGGGGGTAACTCGGGTCCCGGACAACTCCGCAGCAACAAGGCCGATGTAGACCACACATCCAACCGCGGTCAGGTACCCGCCAAAACGGACCAACCACTTCCGCCGCCCGCTCGGGTCCACGAAGATCGGAACAACACTTACCTCCTCCCCCATGCCGCTCCGCACACCCACCCCTCATCCGACCCCGTCGAGACGTCACAGGTCTGCCCCGGGTTTCGTTGGCTCCTTACCTGTGAGGACTCGTCCTCGCTGGAAGGATCGTTAGCGTGCCCACGCCGTATCCGAAGGAGTTCGCCGCGATGTGGTCGCGGTCACCCATCCGGGCGACCGGCCCCACGAGGACGGCCTACCCGTCGACGAGGCCGGTGCTGCGCCGACCGGTGATCTCGAAGCTCGGGAGCTGCGCCGCCGAGTCAAGCAGTTGGAGCAGGAGAACGAGATCCTGCGCCGCGCGACCGCCTACTTCGCCCGCGACACCCTCCCAAGATGATGTTCCCGCTGGTCCTCGACCTGGCCGCCGACTAGATCCCCGTCGCGGTGACCTGCCGGGTGCCCGGCTTCTCCAAGCAGGCCTTCTACCAATGGGGCTCTTCGATCTTGACCGGGCAACCTGAGGTCGCACCTGTGCGGCGCGCCTGAACGAGGGCGGCCCGCGGCTCCCGACCGGCACATCGCCGACCCGGCTGTCGGACCTCGTCGACAGACACCGTGGCGGCCGTCGGGACA
>JBKJPD010000204.1:0-9062 GCA_046595345.1 Pseudonocardia sp. | reverse complement strand
CTCGTCGCGGGCCCACGGGTCCACGGTCGTCTCGATGGCGGTGCCGCTCGCGAGGTGCAGGGCGACACGGCGGCCCTCGGTGAGCTCGTCGGTGTCGGCCGGCCCGTCCAGGACGGCCCACGCGGCTCCCGCGGCACGGGCCGCGCGCACGGCCTCGTCCCGGCGCCGGGACTGCTGATCGGCGATGATCTCGCGGTCGCGCATGCTGCACGCGACGGCGATGAGCAGGGTCGGCGAGATCGGAAATCCCGATGGGCAGGCGGCGGTGAGCAGGTCGGCGGGTGCGGCGTCGACGGCGAGCAGGTCGGCGACGTCGTGGGCCGTCCGGCGCAGCTCCTCGACCACGGCCTGCACCGCGGCGACGCCGCGCTGGTAGGCGGTCGGGTCATTGAGCAGGAACGGATAGAGCTGGTCCTCGGCCGAGCGCCACCTGGCTCGGGCGATGAGGACGGCGGCGGGCGATGGAGCGGTCATGGTGTGATCCTGCCGCAGGTGTGTCGGAACAGTGACGGGCGGACGCCGCCCGAAGGGTGGCGTCCGCCCGTCACCATGACCGGTGGGTCAGAGGGTCCAGGTCTGCATGACCAGGGCACCCTCGCGGCGGGCCTTCAGGGTCAGATCGAGGACGTCGAGCGGGTGGATCGGGATGACACCCTCGATGAGGTCGGTCTCCCGCATGCCGTAGAGGGCGGCCATGGCGAAGCGGCAGGAGTAGACCTTGCCACCCTCCTTCAACAGGGTCTCGAGCTGACCGTTGAAGTTCATGTGGCCGGGGAAGGCGCCCGCGCCGACGGTCGGGAAACCGCGGGTGGCCGAGGCCATCAACACGCCGGGGCCGTAGAGCACCAGGCTGGTGTCGAAGCCCTTACGGTTGATCCGGGTGGCGGTGAGCATGTTGACGAAGCCGACCGAGCCCTCGAAGGGCACGGTGTGCATGAAGACGTAGGCTTTCTCGCCCGCGTCCGCCTGGATGTCGTCGAAGAGCTTCTCCTCGTAGTCGACAATGGCGTCGCCCACGTTGGCGCGCTCTCCGATGATCTGAGCCACGGTGGTTCTCCTTCTTCTCAGGGTGGGGTGCTGCGCAGGACGTCGACCTGACGCGGTCGCCGCGGGGGTCAGACCGCGGGGCCCTGGGTTCGGGGTGGCGGTGCCCACGCCTGCCGGTGACTGCCCGGCATCGCCCGCATGATCTTGCTGCGCAGCGGCCATGGCAGTACGGCGTAGGTCGGCGCGAAGACCTTCAGCCAGAAGATCTCCTTCAGACCCTTCGGCGGCCGTGGAGCGGGGGTTCCCTGCGTCGTCGCCAGCTTCTGGTGCGCGGCGATCAGCAGGTAGTGCTCGGAGTTGCTGCGGAGCCAACCGAAGAACCCCGACGTCGGAGCGGCCACCGGCTCAGCCCTTCTTCGCTGCGGCGGCTGCGGCCTTCGCCGCGGCGACGCCGTTGGTCGCGGCGACGGCGATCGGCTCGTTGAGCGCACCGATCGCCGGCGAGTAGACGTTCTCCATCGACGCGAGGTCGTGCAGCGTCATGCCGAAGCGGATGGCCTGGGCGAGGAAGTCGGCCCGCTCCTTGATGCCCTCACCGCCGCCGATCATCTGCGCGCCGATGAGGCGCAGCGTGCCCGGCTCGGCGAGCAGCTTGACCTTCACCGGCTGCACGCCGGGGTAGTAGCGGGCGCGGGAGATGCCCTGCGCCTCGCCCTTGACGTACGGGATGCCCAGCGCGGTTGCGGTGGCCTCACCGAAGGACGCGCCACCGATGACCCACTTGCCGGCAGGCGTGCCCCACGGGACGTAGACGGCCTTGTAGCTGCGCTCGCCACCACCGGCGTTCGTGCCGGCCGTCTTGCCCTGGGCATAGGCGTGCGAGCCGGTGAGTCCCTGCAGCGGGGTGCGGGTCAGGCCGTGCGGGATCTCGGTGACGTCACCCGCGGCCCACACGTTCGGGGCGGAGGTCTTCATCCGCTCGTCGACGATGATGCCGCCGGTGGAGCCCAGCTTGAGCCCGGCCGCGGCCGCCAGCTTGTTCTCCGGCGTCTTGTGGGTGGAGATCACCACCAGGTCGGCGGCGATCTCACCGCCGGAGGTCTTGACCCCCCGGACCTGGCCCTTGTCGTCACCGAGGAACGCCTCGAGAGTCGTGTTGAAGTGCAGGTGCACCCCGAGCTCGCGCCAGGACTCCTCGACCGGCGCCATGATGTCGGCGTCCGCCATCATCGCCAGCGCGTAAGGGTTCGGGTCGATGAGGTGGGTCTCGACGCCGCGGTGTACGAGCGCCGTCACCATCTCGATACCCAGCGGGCCGGCCTCGACGACCACCGCGCTCTTGGTCTCGGAGATGACCTTGTCCCACTCCATGGCCTTGCGGATGTTCTTGACGTAGTACAGCCCGCCCAGATCGCCGCCCGGGACGCCGGGATCGGCGTAGTTCCAGCCGGTGGCGATGATCAGGTTGTCGTAGGATACGGCGCCGATGCCCGCCACGGTGACCGTCTTCGCCGCGGTGTCGATCGCGGTGACCTCGGCCTCGTAGTGGACGTCGATGCCGGCGTCGACGTAGGCCTGCTTGCCCGCGAGGAAGAGCCGCTCGAAGTCGGGGATCTCGCCGCCGTGGACGTAGGGTATGCCGCACGGGCTGTAGGCGACGTCCTCGAACTGCGTGTAGACGACGACCTCGGCAGTCGGATCGGCCGCCTTCACACCGCCCGCGGAACCGAGCCCGGCAGCTCCGCCACCGATGATCACTGTCTTGCGGGACACGTCGAAACCTCTTCCACCGTCTGCGCCTGGAACGACTCGGTCATCGTCTACTATGCGACATGAGTTTTCTACCATATTAAACACGGGAACACAGCAGCCCTGGTCGGACCGACATTCAGCCGGCCACCACCGCACGGGCTGCCGCCAGCAGGGCGTCCTCCGCACGGTCGAACTCCGCCGTGCGGGCGCGGGCCTGCGCCGCCAGCGTCTCGATCGATCCTTCCAGCGCGGTCGTCATCCGGGCCAGCGCCGCCGGGGCCGCTCCGCCGTCGGCCTGCCGGGACAGCACGATCTTCCACGGATCGAGCACCTCCGAGAGGTCCGTCCCCGCCAGGCCCCACGCCTGCCCGGTCTGCGCGAGCGCCACCTCGTCGATCATCTCGCCGGTGATCTGCGCCCCGGTCAGGCCGGCCCTGGCCGCCCCGCGCACCGTGTTGCCCACCACCACATAGGCCGTGCGGTAGTCCACCCCGAGCCGCTGCACGAGGTGCTCGGCCAGGTCCGTGGCCTGTGTGTAGCCGCGGTCCAGTTCCTCGCGCATCCGCTCACCGTTCACCCGCAGTGTCCGCACGACGCCGGTCATCAACCGCGTGATCGTGAGCGAGAGATCCAGTGCCCGCGGCACCTCGCCGTAGGCGAAGATCAGGTTGTCACTCCGCGCCGACGGGCTCTTGGTGACCGCGAGGAATCCTGTGAGCCGCCCGATCAGCACGCCCGACGCGCCCCGCACGATCGCCAGCGCGTACGGGTTGCGCTTATTGGGCATGAGGATCGACGAGCGCGTGAACGAGTCGTCGAGGTCCACGAAGTCGAACTCGGAGGAGGAGAAGATCTCCAGGTCCTCGCTCAGCTTCGAGAAGTTCGAGAGCAGGCTCGCCGCCGTCGCGAGGATGTGCACGAGGCCGTCGACCTGCCACATCGCGTCGCGGGTGTGTTCGATGACGCCGTCGAACCCCAGCGCGGCGGCGATCGGCGCCCGGTCCTCCAGCAGCCGCGTCCCGTTCACGCAGCCCGCGCCACCGGGGCTGCAGTCCACCCAGTCGAGCTCGTCGAGCAACCGGCGGGCGTCGCGCACGCAGGGATAGACGAACGAGAGCAGGTAGTGCCCGAACGTCGAGGGCTGGGCCTGCTGCAGGTAGGTCTGGTCGGGCAGCAGCGTCTCGGCGTGCTCGACCGAGCGGGCCGTGGTCTCCACCGCGAAGTCGGCCGCTGCCGCGACGAGCTCGGTGAGCTGGCGGCGCAGGTGCAGCCGCAGCGCCACCCGGGCGGCCTCCCGGCGGGGCCGTCCGGCGTGCAGCCAGCCCGCCACGTCGCCGATGCGGGAGACGAAGTACTTCTCGCGCGAGTTGTACGGCTCGCCGTTCATGGGGTCGTAGGGGAAATCCTCGGCCGCCACCTCGGTGACCTCCAGCAGCAGCGCGAGCAGCGCCTTCTGCGCCTCCGCCGGCACGAGGTCACGGCGGGCCAGGTCGAGCACATGCGCGATGTCGGCCAGGTTCAGGCCGCGGTGCAGAAAGCCCGCGTCCGCGTTCTCCAGCGCGAACCCGGACTCGATCAGCTCGCGGGCCGGGCCGCCCTGGGGAAAGCCCTGTTCGCGGGTGCGGGGGGTCATGAAGGTCCTTTCGTGATGGGTAACGCGGTCAAACCAGGCCGGCGGCCTCGCCGGTCCATCGCAGCGGTGTCCGAACGCAGGCCGAACCGGGGTGTCTCGACCGACGGCACGTCGGCGGATGCGACCTCACCCAGGTCCACCGAAGGGCCGAAACGGCGGATGGACCACGCCTCGGTCGACACCGACCGCGACGATGGCGGCCTCGACGATGGCGGGACGCACCCGGGCGGCCGCGTCGAAAGCGCCGCCGGTGCCGCTCGGCAGGCCCTCGGTGACGACCGGGCTCGCGCCCGCGTCGAGAGCGGCGAGGCACTCAACGGGCCGGTGCCGGGCGGTGAGCAGCGTCTACTATCGGAAATGTGCTGCCGGGCCACAACATGCGGTCTGCCACAACCTGCGGTCTGGGGGCCTCAATCGCGCACGATGCCGAGCGTCGTTGCCGACACCGGCTCCGGCAGCGGGTAGAGGATCGCCCTTCCGACGATGTCGACGGCCAGGCTGAAGACCCGCTCAGCCCGCTCCGGGTGGGCCCACTGATGGTTCTCGGCGAACGTCGACCAGCCGGCGGGACCGATCACCGGACTATCGCTGTAATCCAGCTCGTGCCAGGTCACGGCCATCTCGAGGAGGGCGAGCATCTCTTTGGGATCCGTGTCGACGGTGAGTAGCCGATCATGGTGAACGGCCAGCGTGGAGTCGGCGGAACAGGCTCGACAACAGAGTGTGAGGGCATGGGCAGCAGTCATCGCATCTCCCGACAGATGGTCCGGCATGTTGATCTCAGCAAGGTGCCGCATGCCGGTTGCACACGTGTTGCACCCGAACCGGAGGAGTGAGAAGTGTCATCCAGTCGCACTGTGTCGGCCCGGTGGGACGGCGGCCTACGGGCCGTCGTACAGGCCGGTGAGTTCGAGCTGATCGTGGACGAACCGGAGTCGGTGCCGGGCGGCACCAACAAGGGTCCGCAACCCACGGAGTTGCTGCTCGCGTCCGTCGCGTCGTGCTTCACGATCGCCATGGCCTACAGCGCGGGCAAGCGCGGCGTCGAGTTGGCGGACCTGCATGTCGACGTGACCGGCTCCTACGACGGGCCGCGGTTCTCGGCCATCCGGATCTCCGTGCGGGCCGCGGCACCGGCGGGCGAGGAACTGCAACGACTGATCACAGCGGCCGGGCGGGTCTGCTACGTGACGAGAACCCTGGCGGGCTCCCCGACGATCGAGGTCGCCACCGACGAGAACGGGGCTGATCACGACGGGGATGTCGCTCCCGATGATCCGCCGTCGCCGTCGTCGTCGCCGTCGGCGCCGTGATCGACGGATGACCCGGCCGCGGCGAGGGCGCGTCGGGCCGCCTCCCGCAGGGTGAGACCGAGCGCAGCCGCGGCCGCCGCAACGTCGTCGTACTCGGGCTTGATCCCCCAAGGGCCGTGCTTGAGCCGGATCTCGTGGCCGTCGACCGTCACGATGGTGATCTTCCGCGGCAGCACCACCCGGTCGACGGGGCTACGGCGCAGGCCCAGGCTGCCGGTCTCGCCGAGCACGATCCGCTCGCATTCCTCGGCCCGGGCGGCGGCGGCCAGCACATGCACGGTGTGCGCCGGCCGGGACTTCTTCATCACGATCGGGGTGATCCACGCGTCCGCCGCGCCCGCGTCGAGCAGCCGGCCCAGCAGGTGCCCGAGCACCTCGCCGGTGACATCGTCCACATTGGTCTCCAGCAGGATCATCGCATCGACGGCGCCGGTCGCGCGCCCGAGCAGCGCCTGGAGCACGTTCGGACGGCCCGTCACCTCGCGGCCGCCCGCGCCGTAGCCGACGCCCGCCACGTCCATCGCCGGTGGCGGGCCGAACCGGGCACCTGCGGCGATCAGCAGGGCGATGCCGGTGGGGGTGACGGTCTCCCCCACGATCGCAGACGGCACGACCGGTGCCCCGGCACGGGCCAGTAGCGCTGCCGTGGCGGGCGCCGGGAGCGGAAGCTCACCGTGCCGGGTACGCACCGTTCCGGCGCCCATCGCCAGCGGTCCACAGTGGACCGCGGTCACCCCGAGCAGGTGCAGTGCGGCCGCGACACCGACCGCGTCCACCACCGTGTCGTGGCCACCGATCTCGTGCAGGTGGACCTCGTCCACGCCGACGCCATGCAGCCCGGCCTCCACCTCGGCGAGCGCCGCCACCGCCCGACCGGCCAGCGCGGCGGCGGGCCCGGCATACCCGACGAGCTCGCGTAGCTCCTTCGCACGACGGGACGCGGCCCCATCCCGGACCGTCACGATCGCGCGGGTGGCCCGCAACCCACCGCGCGACACCTGCTCGGCACCGAGATCCCAACCCGTCAGGCCGGTGGCCGCGACGGCAGCCCGCACACCGTCGAGCGGGGCGCCCAGGTCCAGCAGCGCCCCGAGCAGCATGTCCCCGGAGATCCCCGTCGCCGGGTTCAGCCAGAGGATCACGACCGGGCCATCCGGAACGCCGCCATCGCCGCGCCGAACCCGGAGTCGATGTTGACGACCACGACGCCCGCCGCGCAGGAGGAGAGCATGCCGAGCAGGGCGGTGACGCCCTCGAACGCCGCGCCGTAGCCGACCGAGGTGGGGACCGCGATCACCGGGCACCCCACGAGCCCGCCGACGACGCTGGGCAGCGCCCCTTCCATCCCCGCGACGCAGACGACGGCGTCGGCGGCCGCCAACCGATCGCGTTCGGCGAGCAGCCGGTGCAGGCCCGCGACCCCGACGTCGACGATCTGGGTGACGGTGAGCCCCACCGCGGCGGCGACGGCGGCGGCCTCCGCGGCGACGGGTCCGTCCGAAGTGCCGGCCGAGACGACCGCGAGCGCGAATCCGAGCGGCTGCGCGGGTCGCCAGATCAGCAACCGGGCGCCGGGATCGTGGACCCCGCCGGGTACGGCGGCGAGCACCGCGACGGCGACGGCGGGCTCTACCCGCGTGGCGAGCACCGGGCCGGAGTTGGCGGCCAGCAGGCTCCCGACGACCCCCGCGATCTGGGCGGCGGTCTTCCCCGGTCCGTAGACCACCTCGGGCAACCCCAGCCGGGCCTCCCGTGCGGTGTCCGGGCGCGCCCACCCGAGGTCGGTGAACCCCGGATCGCCGATCACGCGCTCGTCTCCTCGCCCAGACATCGGGGGCAACCCTAGGCCACCGCCTGCCTTCCGGGCTGTGCACGGCCGCCGGGCGTCGATCGGTACGGGAGGTGGCCCGCGTTCATCGGACACCTGCCCGGCGGCGGGTCGCTGTGGGCTTCATGGGCTTCGCGGCGATCTTCATCGACAGCGCGAGCGAGTCGGCGGCGAAGGCAGAGATCGCGCAGGCCGAGAGCACGGCCGAGCACCAAATGTGGCACCGGCGTCCATCGCCGCCCTGTGCAGGAGCACAAATGGGGATCCGTGATATGCGCGATATCGCTAGCGGTAATTCTCGGATCCAGCCCCGAAAAATTAGCTGGCACAGCGTCTTGGCTGGTCAGTAGGCTCGTCCAATTTCTCGCCCATCAAGCGGAACCGTCCCAACCCGGTATCCTGCACACCACAATGCGCTGCGGTCGGCGCTCGTCGCCGCTTTCCGTCGCGCTGCATACACTATGTGGAGGCGCCCATGACTGCCACGGATACGAACAAGCTGAGCCCGCCGACCTTCGAAGCCTCGGACGGCCCCCAGGTGTTCCTACCGGACCCGGACGGCGACCTACACCTCGACCAGGACGAGGAATGGTGCGAGGTACTCGTGGACGGGAAGCGTGAGCGTGTCCGGTTCCACGACTACCACCTGATCTACGACATCCCCGGTTTGTACGAGCGGCTGTTCTACGACCTGCTCGAGTGCAGCTCCCCGCGCGTCATCCGTGGGCTGCTCGCCCGTGTGCTGGACGAGCTCGGAATGGCCGCATCGGATCTCCGGGTGCTCGACGTCGGTGCCGGCAACGGGATGGTCGGCGAGGAGATCCGGGCCATGGGCGCCGAAATGGTCTACGGCGTCGACATCATCCCGGAGGCCGCGGCCGCCGCCCACCGCGACCGCCCCAACGTCTACGACGACTACCTCGTCGCCGACCTGACCGAGCTCACCCCTGCTCATCGTGACGAACTCGTCGGCGCGAAGCTCAACACGATGACGACGGTGGCGGCGCTGGGGTTCGGCGACATGCCGCCCGCGGCCTTCGCGCGGGCCTTCAATCTCATCCAGACCCCGGGTTGGCTCGTCTTCAACATCAAGGACGACTTCGTCTCCGCCGACGACCCGAGCGGCTTCGACACGCTGATCCAGCGGATGTTCGCCGAGGAGGTGATCGTGGCGCTGACCGAAGAGCACTACCGGCACCGGCTCTCGGTCCGCGGCGTGCCGCTGCACTACGTCGCATTCGTCGCCCGCAAGATGGGCGACATCCCGGCCGACTGGATCAGCTGACGCCGCCGTGACCGTCGACCGCACCACAGTTCCGCGGTAGCGGGATCAACGCCGCACTGCGGGCGGGGGACCACGTCACACGCGTGTCACCCATCGTAGAGAAATACTTGAGTATCTGCTGTCCGTCCCCCGGGAGGGCTTAGTACCTGGGATCTCGGCCGCTGCGCACTCGCCACCGCAGCGGCCACAACCACTGTGATCAGTACTGCTCCGGAACCACTTCCGGAGGCCTGGACGCCGTCGCCGGCGGCCCCCGCCGGGCTT
>JBKJPD010000454.1:0-6276 GCA_046595345.1 Pseudonocardia sp. | reverse complement strand
CGCCGCGCAAGGCGTCGATGAGTGGTGGCTCAGCGTCCCGGCCCGCGTAGCCCGAAGACAAGCGCTGGGTCACCGGGCCGGAACGTGCCCCGTTGCTGCGAGGCCTCGCCGATGTCGCGGTTGCGCGCGAGTAGCTCTCGCCCCATCGTGAGCTGGCGCCGTTCCCACTCCACCAGCGCCGGACCCAGGTCGCCCCGGTGCGCCGCGAGCTGCGCTGCCAATTCCCAGGCGTCGGCCGCGGCCTTCGCGGTTCCTGCCGCGGCGTGGGGGCGGACCGCGAACGCGGCGTCACCGATGAGGCACACCCGCCCGTGCACCATCCGCGGTACCTCGATGTCGAACACGGCCTGCACGAACGGCTCGGCCACGTTGGTGACAACCTCGGCAAGCGTCGGGGCGAGCATCGTCTTCGCATCGGCACGCAGGCCCTCGACGAACGTCTGCTGCGCACCTCCCGGTGGCAGGGACACCGGCCGCGACCGGCCGTCCCGGTCTGTCATGAGCGCGTCGAACTCGGCCCCGCCGTCGATATTGCGATACCAGACGAAGTTCATCAGCCGCTCGCCCGATCGCAGCGACCCGGAGGGGCCGGGGATCGGATAGACGAGGATGTGGCTGCCCGGTAGCACCTGATAGGTGATGGCATCGGACAAGGCCCCGAATGTCGGTGTGGTGAGCGCGGCTTCGGGCATGGTGCCCCGCCATGCGACGTAACCGGAGTATCGGGGCGCGATGTCGGGCATGAGCGTCGCTCGCGACGTGGAGCCGATGCCCTCGGCGCATACGACCAGGTCGGCGCGGTCACGTCGACCGGACCTCAGCTCCAGCTCGACACCGTCGGGGTCCTGACGCAGAGCGACGACGTTCTGCCCGAGGAAGTAGCGCTCGGGCGGAAGCTGGGCCAGCAGCGTCCGGTAGACGGTGTTCCAGGACGAGAACCGGTACCGGTGCTCCTGCTCGTGGACCGGCGATCCGTCGGCAGCCACGAACCGGATGTAGCGGGTGGCGATACACAGGCTGTCGGGGTTTATCGGTGACTTCTCGGCGAACCATCGCACGGTCTCGTCGAGCACGGCGATCCCGGCACCGCGTGCCTCCAACGCAGTGGAGGAACGCTCGTAGACCGACACGTCGCAGCCGACGTCGGCGAGCACCAGTGCGGCGGTCAGGCCGCCGAGTGAGCCGCCGACCACGGCCACCCGCGGCATCCTGGACACGGTGCCGCTCAGGGCTGCCCGAACGTGGCGATCTTGTCGACCGTCATCTCGAAGAGCACCCGGCGCTCCTCGATAGACGGGTCGCGCAGGCCGTAGGGAGGCTCGTTTCCGGTGTACTTGGTCCAGGTCCGGTCAAGCTGGGCGGTCACTCGGGCGCCCTCGGCGGGGTCGTCCTCGGAGATCTCGCGGCTTACCGTGCACTTGATCGAGATCCAGTGGTAGGCGTTGGCCGGGTTCATCAGAAGGAAGGTGGCCCGTGGGTCCTTGCGCAGCCATCCGACCTTCTTCCGGTGGGTGGCCAGGTTGAGTAGTACGAGGTCGCGCTCGTAGTCGAACCAGACGGGCGTGAGGTTGGACTGACCGTCTGCACCGTTCACCGACACGACCGCGGTGACCGGGTCATCGATGAGCTGCTTGTACGTCGGGTCCAGATCGGACAGCGAGGAGATGGCCGCGTGGTCGCCGACAGTGAACTGTCCAGGCTGCAGCCCGGCGGACACATCCAGGAAACGGGCAACGCTGATCGTCATCGGACCAGCGTAACCGGCATGTCGGCGAGATTGCACCCCTCCGTTCCGGCCTGCGACGGCCTCGCGGACGGGCTGCGTGAGGCCGGGTGCGGAGGCTGTTCGGCATCCCCGGTGGCGGGCCGAACCCTGGACATGATGGGGGCGACGGCGGAGCGCGGTATCGGTTTCACCCTCGCCCACGGCGAAACCGCAGCCTGTGTGTCGGCAGGCGCGTTCGGGCTTCTCACCGGGCGCCGCCGGCACCGGCGCTGGTGACCCGGGTCCCGGACGCACCGGTGCGGTCAACGGGCCGGCCCGGGCCGTACTCGCCGCCCGCGGCGGCGAACGGGTGGTGTGCATGATTCGCAACTCGGCATTCGTGTGTGACTCTCCACACGGCTCGGACTACGCCCGGCCTCGGCCGCCACACCCGGCCGACCGGCTCCGCAGCAGCGATCCGGACCGTGTATCGGCACATCCGAACAGGTACTGGTCCAGCCGTCGGGATCTGCCATGCCGCGGTTCTGGGCTGAGAAGGCGCCCGCTCGGGCGGTGGGTGGCGCACGCCCACCACCCATGGCGCCTATGTATGACCTTTCGATCGGATCACAATGATCTTGGTCGGCCCCCCGTTCGGGTCACCCTGCTAACAATCCACTGCACATGACGATGATGTCCTCGGAGCAACACCGACGACGAGCGGAGGCGGAGTGAGAGCGATCATCCTGGGTGCAGGCGGGCAGGTCGGACGGGCGCTGACAGCAGCGTTGCCCGAAGCCGCCACCCTCACCCGGCAGGAGCTCGACATCGCCGATGCCGATGCCGTCGCCGCCCTCGACTGGTCGGGCTTCACCACGATCATCAACGCTGCCGCCTATACCGCGGTCGACACGGCCGAGACGGCGGCGGGCCGGGGGGCGGCCTGGCGGGCCAACGCCGTCGGACCGGCCAACCTCGCCCGCGCGGCCCGCGACCACGGCCTCACGCTGGTCCACATCTCCAGTGAGTACGTCTTCGACGGCACCGGCTCCGGGCCGATCCCGGAGGACACCCCGCTCGCCCCGCTCGGCGCGTACGGGGCATCGAAGGCCGCCGGAGACGTTGCCGTGGCCTTGGCACCTGAGCACTACATCGTGCGAACGACCTGGGTCGTCGGCGACGGCGGCAACTTCGTGCGCACCATGCGGAGCCTGGCCGGCCGGGGCATCTCGCCGACGGTGGTCGCAGACCAGATCGGCCGCCCGACCTTCGCCGACGACCTCGCGCTCGGCATCGTCGGGCTACTCGACAGTGGTGCCGCGAACGGGACCTACCACGTGACGAACAGCGGCGATCCGGCGAGTTGGGCCGACGTCGCACGCGCGGTCTTCCAGCTCGCCGGGCGCGATCCTCGTGAGGTCACCGACATCACGACTGCGGAGTACTTCGCCGACAAGACCGGTACCGCCGCTCGGCCGCTCAACAGCGTCCTGAACCTCGACAAGACCCGTTCCGCGGGCGTGAGTCTGCCGCCGTGGCGGGACAGTCTCGCCGACTACATGAACAAGGAGACCTCGATCTGATGGTGAGCGCCAAGGGAATAATCCTCGCCGGCGGATCCGGCACCAGGCTGCACCCGATCACCCGCGCGGTGTCCAAGCAGTTGCTGCCGGTCTACGACAAGCCCATGATCTACTATCCGCTGTCAACCCTGATGCTCGCTGGTATCCGTGAGATCCTGGTGATCACCACCCCGGTAGATCTGCCGAGCTTCCGGCGACTGCTCGGGGACGGCAACGAACTCGGCATAGAGATAACCTACGCCGAACAAGCGCAGCCCAACGGCCTCGCAGAGGCGTTCATCATCGGTGCCGACCATGTCGGCGACAACATCTCAGCTCTCGTCCTCGGCGATAATATCTTCCACGGGCCGGGCTTCTCCGGACAACTCGAGAACAGCATTGCCAGCATCGCCGACGGTGACGACGGATGCGTGCTGTTCGGATACCCCGTCCGCGACCCGGAGCGTTACGGCGTCGGTGAAGCCGATGACCAGGGGCGATTGATCTCGATCGAGGAGAAGCCGGAGCATCCACGGTCGAACCGGGCCATCACCGGCCTGTACCTCTACGACCGGCAGGTTGTCGATATCGCCCGGTCGCTGCGACCGTCGCCTCGCGGAGAACTCGAGATCACCGACATCAACAAGGTCTATCTCGAGCAGCAGCGGGCGCGACTGGTCGATCTGGGACGCGGGTTCGCCTGGCTCGACACCGGAACCCACGAGTCGCTGCTCGAGGCCGGGCAGTATGTGCAGGTGCTGGAGCACAGGCAGGGCATCCGCATCGCGTGCATAGAGGAGGTGGCGCTGCGAATGGGCTTCATCGACGCCGACACGTGCTACGCCCTCGGGGCCCGACAGTCCAAGTCTGGATATGGCGACTACGTCATGGATGTGGCGAAGCACTCCGGCGCAACGGACTAGCCCGCACTCGAGCTTGATCAACGGACCGGTCGCGCGAAGAAGAGCGAGGAACAAGTCTGTGCGTATCGCCATGATCGGCACCCGTGGCATCCCTGCCAAATATGGCGGTTTCGAGACCGCCGTGGAAGAAATCGGCGCCCGGCTGGTCGAGATGGGCCACGAAGTGATCGTCTACTGCCGTGGGGCCGACCGGTCGTCCGAGCACCTCGGGATGAAACGGGTACGACTCCCCGCGTTGCAGCACCCGGTGCTGGAGACACTGAGTCACACGGCGCTCTCGGTCGCTCACCTCGTGCGCCACCGCACCGATGTTGCGCTGGTGTTCAACGCCGCCAACGCCCCCTTGCTGCCAATTATCCGAGTGGCCCGGATCCCTGTCGCTGTGCACGTGGACGGGTTGGAGTGGAAGCGGGCGAAATGGGGCCCGAACGGGCGCAGATACTACCTCGCGAACGAGCGACTCTCCGTCGCTCTCGCCGATGCGCTCATCTCGGACGCAGCGGGGATCCAAGACTACTACCGCGAGCGGTACCGTGCTGAGAGCGTATTTCTGGCTTACGGCGCACCGATCCTACCCGACTCCGCCGCAGACTCCGCCCGGCTCGCCGAGTTAGGGCTCGAGCCACAGAGTTACCACCTCGTCGTGGCCCGGATCGAGCCGGAGAACCACGTCGATGTCATCATCGAAGGCTATTGTCGCAGCGCAGCCAGGAAGCCGCTGATCGTCGTCGGGTCGGTTCCCTACCCGAGCGACCATGAGCGACGTGTTCAGGCGCTGGCCACGGCGGATCCCCGGGTTCGACTACTGGGCGGGGTCTGGGACCAGGATCTGCTGAATGCCCTTTACTCCGGATCTACGAGCTATCTGCACGGGCATTCCGTGGGCGGAACCAACCCGTCGCTGCTCCGCGCCATGGGAGCGGGCGCGAACATCATCGCCTGGGATGTGAACTTCAATCGCGAGGTGCTCGGCGAGGCAGGCGGATTCTTCGACTCAACGAGTGATCTTGCGAACCTGGTTGAGCAGACGGAGCAGGACCCGGCCGCCGCGCAGCAACGTGGCTCGTCGGCGCGTGCTCGCGCGGCAGCTAAATATCGCTGGGACGATGTGGCCAAGGGATACGAAAGACTGTGCGAGCAATTGCGGTCCGGAGCCCGCTCGCGGCGGCAACGCCGGTCGGGTTCGTAGACTCGGTGCGACACTCTTCAGCGGTTCTATGGAGGCGACGTCCTGGTCGGCCCTGTCCGCCGGGCCGGCTCAAGTGCTACCTTGCCCGTGCTGGGTCGGACTCCGCAGAGAGGCCACCTCTGGCGGGCGCAAGAATTTCGGTGGAGTACCTGTTCGGTCGCTCTGGTTCAGGCCGAATGATCTGTGTTGGCGGGATTGAGACCATGGCGCGCGAACGCACTTCCCACTCTCGTTCTGAACTGCTTCTCAGGCTCCGAATGGGGGATTCCGGAACGTGCTAGTGATCATCGCGGTCTCAGCCGTCACCGTCACCTCACTGCTGGTCCTGGCTTTGAGTGGCAAACTGGTCGCATTTTCTGGCGGAGCACTGGTGGTGACGATTTTTGCGGTCGGCTACCTGCGGACGTTCATGCCTGTTCGGTACCTCATCCTGGCCCTTCTAGCCATACTTGTTTGCGCCATTATAGGGGCGTCTGACGGGTTCCCCGGAAAGCGTGGATGGATTTTCGTCGTCGCTGTCGGCGCGACCGCGAGCCTCATCGTATTTGCCGTCATCAAGCCGTTTCAGCCCGCGCTCGGCGATGTACTGTTCCGCTATATACTGATTTATCCGTTAGCATTCATGACCGGGCGACTGCTGTGGCTCTGGCAGGGGTGGCGCCCACTGGTAAAGGTCTACATCGTCGTATCGGTGATCTCCGCCGTGCTGGCCGTGGTCGAGTTCTCCAGGGGTGCACTACTGTTTCCGCGAGGGACGGCTCTCGATACGTTCACGCGGAGTGGAGATCAGCGTGCGGCAGTGATGGCAGAGCATCCATTGGTACTGGCGGCGCTCCTGCTGGTGGCGCTCCCGTTGGTCTGGGACAGTCTCTGGACGAGGCCGGCCATGCGTGCTCT
>JBKJPD010000097.1:0-8528 GCA_046595345.1 Pseudonocardia sp. | reverse complement strand
TCCCCCCGGGCGACGAGACTCCCGAGCAGGAGAAGCCCGGGGGGAGCTCGCCGGTCTTCTCGACGATCTCCTCCTCCTGCTCGGCCTTCTTCTCGGCCTGCTCCTCGTCGGCGGGCTCGGCCTCGGGCTCGGCGGTGGCGTCGGCGTCGGCCGACGACTCGCCTTCGTCGCCGATGACGGCGAGCACGGCTCCCACCTCGACGGTGTCGTCCTCGGCGGCCTTGATCTCGAGCAGCGTTCCGGCCACGGGCGACGGGATCTCGGTGTCGACCTTGTCGGTGGAGACCTCGAGCAGCGGCTCGTCCATCGCCACGGCGTCGCCGACCTGTTTGAGCCAGCGCGTCACCGTGCCCTCGGTGACGCTCTCGCCGAGCCCCGGCATGGTGACGGAGGTGGCTGAGCCGGTGGGCCCCGAGCCCGTCGAGGCAGCGGCGGCCGGCGGCTCTGTGGGCTTCTCGTTGGTGCTGGGCGCTGGGGCGGGGGCCGGTTCCGCGGCTGCGGCGCGCACCTCGGCGGCCGGCGCGGCCGGGGCCTTGGATTCCGCGTCGGAGCCGCCCGAATCGGTGCTGCCCGATCCGCTGCCGTCGCCGATCACGGCGAGCTCGCCGCCGACCTCGACCGTCTCGTCCTCAGCCGCGACGATGCGCTCGAGCACGCCCGCGACGGGGGAGGGGATCTCGGTGTCGACCTTGTCGGTGGAGACCTCGAGCAGCGGTTCGTCGACCTCGACCCGGTCGCCCTCCTGCTTGAGCCACCGGGTGACGGTGCCTTCGGTGACACTCTCACCGAGGGCGGGCATCTGGACGGAGAAGGCCATGGGGGGTGGAGCTCCTCTACGCGCGGGGACTATCAGGGTTCGGGGCGGGCTGGTTCGGCTGTGCGACTTCAGGCATGGGTCTGATCAGCAGTGGCTGTGCAGTGGCTTGCCGGCCAGCGCGAGGTGCGCCTCGCCGAAGGCCTCGCTCTGGGTGGGGTGGGCGTGCACGAGCGCGGCGACGTCCTCGGCCTGGGCGTCCCAGTTGTAGACGAGTTGGGCCTCGCCGATGAGCTCGCCGACACGAGCGCCGACCATGTGGATGCCAACGATGGGGCCCTGGGTGCCCTCGGCCCCGGACTTGATCAGCTTGATCGCACCCTGAGTCTGCAGGATCTGGGACTTGCCGTTGCCGGCCAGATCGTAGATCAGGGTCTGGATCTCGCCGAACTTGTCCTTGGCCTGCGCCTCGGTCAGACCCACTGAGGCGACCTCGGGCTCGCAATAGGTGACCCGGGGGATCCCGGTCTCGTCGATCACCGGCGGATTGAGCCCGGCGAGGTCCTCGGCGAGGAAGATGCCCTGGGCGAAGCCGCGGTGCGCCAGCTGGAGACCGGGGACGATGTCACCGAGCGCATACACGTTGGGCAGGTTGGTACGAAGTCGCTCGTCGGTGAGGACGAAACCGCGCTCCATGCGCACCCCGGCCTCCGCGAAGCCGGTGTCGGCGGTGTTGGGGCCCCGCCCGACGGCGACGAGCAGCAGGTCGGCCTCGATCTCCTCGCCGGACTCCAGCGACACCGTGACCGCGTCGTCGGTCTGGGTGACTCCGGTGAACCTGACGCCCGTCTTGAACGCGATCTTGCGGCGGCGGAACGCCCGCTCGAGCAGCTTGGAGCAGAACTCGTCCTCGTTGGGGACCAGCCGGGGCAGCGCCTCGACGATCGTGACCTCGGAACCGAAGCTCTTGAGCACCGATGCGAACTCGACGCCGATCACCCCGCCGCCGAGCACCACGACCCGGTTGGGGACATCGTCGAGGTGGATGGCCTCGTAGCTGGTGATGACCCGGCCACCGATCTCCAGGCCGGGCAGCGTCCTGGAGTAGCTGCCGGTGGCCAGCACGACCTTGTTCCCGACGTAGCGGTCCGCACCCACAACGACGGTGTTCGGGCCCTCGAACCGGCCCGTGCCGTCCACCAGGGTGATCTTGCGCGACTTCACCAGCCCCTGCAGGCCCTTGTAGAGCTTGGCGATCACGCCGTCCTTGTAGGCGTTCACCCCGGCCATGTCGATGCCGGCCAGCGAGCTCTTGACGCCGATCTTGTCGCCCTCGCGGGCGGCGTCGGCCACCTCGGCCGCATGCAGCAGCGCCTTGGTGGGGATGCAGCCGTAGTGCAGGCAGGTGCCTCCGAGCTTGTCGCGCTCGACCAGCACCACGGACATGCCGAGTTCGGCCGCACGCAGGGCGCAGGCGTACCCCCCCGATCCGCCACCGAGGATCACCAGGTCCGCGTTGTGCTCGGGCACGCGTGCACTCCTTCACCGATTAGCCGTGTCGCGGCATGTGCTGCCGCGGACCATATTCTGTCACCAGCAAGGGCACGTGTGAGAGCTGGTCCCGGACGGGAGAGAATCCGCACTCTCGTACGTTGGCGGGACAGGAGGTGGGGCGGCATGGGACTGCTCGACAGGCTGCGAAGGATTCGGCCGGGGACGCTGCGCGCCGCAGACGGCAGTGACGAGGCGCACCTACGCGCGTGGGTGGCCGGGCACGAGGGTGTCGAGGCGTTCGTCGAGCCCCGCACCACGGTGACGGACACGACGATGCTGCTCGTGTCCAAGGACGGGGAGTGGACGCGGAGGCGCATCTCCGGCCCCGATGGCGCGCGCAAGCTCGCCCGGTCCCTCAAGATGCCGGTCTACGACGTGCAGTTGGTGGGCTACCCGAAGCGGATGCGCGACCACGACGCCCGGCAGAAGATCCTGCGCGAGCGGGAGCGGCGCAAGGGCCTCGAGACGTAGACACGTGAGCGCGGCCCGATCAGCCGCAGCTCGGCATCAACCGCGGCTCAGCCGTTCTCCGCGATGTCGCAGAGCACCGCCCACAGGGTGCGCACCGGGACACCGGTGCCGCCCTTGGCCGTGTAACCGTAGGGGCCACCCGCGTGGAAGGACGGCCCGGCGATGTCGAGGTGGGCCCACGGGAGGCCATCGGGGACGAACTCGCGCAGGAACGTGCCCGCCACGAGCATCCCGCCCCACCGCGCCCCGGTGATGTTGGCCAGGTCCGCGACGCGGGAGTCCAGCTCGGCGCGCATGTGCTCGGGCAGCGGCATCGCCCAGCCGTCCTCGCCGGTGGCGCGGGCATGCCCGGCGACGCGGTCGCGGAACTCGTCGGTGCCCATCACACCCATCGTGCGCATCCCCAGCGCCACCTGCTGCGCGCCGGTCAGGGTGGAGGTCTCGATCAGGTAGTCGGGCGAGTCCTCGGCGGCGCGGACGATCGCGTCGGCCAGCACCAGACGGCCTTCGGCGTCGGTGTTGAGCACCTCGACGGTCTTGCCGCCGTACATCCGCAGCACGTCACCGGGCCGGTACGCGGTGTCCGACGGCATGTTCTCGGCCATCGGGACGGTCGCGGTGACGGCCACCGGGAGTCCCAGCGTCGCGGCGAGCACCGTGGTCGCGATGACGGCGGCGGCGCCACTCATGTCGGAGGTCATGTGGTCCATGCCGGCCGCGGGCTTGATCGAGATGCCGCCGGTGTCGAACGTGATGCCCTTGCCGACGAGCGCGACCTTCTTGCGGGGTGAGGCACCGCCGGCCCAGATCAGCCGCACGAGCCGGGGGCCCCGGGAGGAGCCCTGCCCGACGCCGACCACCCCGCCGAAGCCCGCCTCGTCGAGCGCGGCCTCGTCGAGCACCTCGATCTCCAGGCCAACCGACTCCGCGAGCTGCCGGGCCCGCGCCGCGAAGGACTCCGGGTAGAGGTCGTTGGGCGGGGTGTTCACCAGGTCGCGGGCGGTGCGCACGGCTGTGGCGACGGCCACCGCGGTGCGCAGGGTCGCCTCCGCCGCCACCTCGGCGCTCAGGATGTCGACGCGCCCGATCGGGGCTCGCCCGTCGCCGTTCGACCGGTAGGAGGTGAACGCGTAGGCCCCGAGCAGCGTGCCTTCGGCTGCCGCGGCGAGGTCGACATGGCCCAGTGTGCTCACGGCGTGGCCGGTGCCCGCCAGCGCGCGGGCCGCCGCACCCGAGGCCCGCCGGACCTGCTCGGCGCTCGTGGTCCCGTCGGCGGCGGGCTTGCCGAGGCCGACGGCGACCAGCAGCGGCGCGGTGAGCGCGCCCCGGGTGGGGATCTTCACGACCTCGTCGGCCTTGCCGGTGGCGCCGGTGAGGGCGAGCAGCGCGGCCAGGCCCCCCTCGAAGGCGCGGTCGACGTCCTCGGCTCCCGGCGCCAGGCGCGGGCCCGCGTCGTCCGTACCGGCGGCAGGCAACAGCCCGATCACCACGGCGTCGGCCTGGGCGGTGGCGGGTGATCCGCTCCCGATGTGCAGCTCGGTTGGCACAGTGTTCCTTTCGATGGTGTTCCTCTCGATGGTCGAGGTGCCGGGGAGATCGAGAACCTGATCTGCCGCCGTCGAGACCGCTTCGAGATGCTAATGACACCGGTGCGCGGCCGGATCAGGTAGGTCCTGATGCTTGGGTGGGTGGGTGTCCGCGAGCGTGCATCGTCGACTTGGCACAGCCGACGCGGTCGTGCTGGGCCTGGCTGCCATGCTCGGCACCGGGGTGTTCGCGGTATGGGGCCCCGCCGTGGCCGCGGCCGGGCCGTGGTTGCTGCTCGCCGTCGTGATCGCGGGGATCGTCGCGGGCTGCAACGCGGCCTCCACCGCCGATCTCGCCGTGGCCCACCCGGAGAGTGGCGGCGGTTACGTCTACGGCCGGGAACGGCTCGGCGAGGGGGCGGGCCGGCTGGCGGGAGTGGCGTTCCTGGTGGGCAAGTCGGCGTCGGCGGCGGCCGCGGCGGGGGTGTTCGGCAGCTACGTCCTGCCCTCGCAGCCGCTGCCCGCGGCGATACTCGTGATCATCGGTGTGACCGTGCTCAACACCATCGGTGTGCGCTGGACGGTGGGGAGCGCATACGCGCTGGTCGGGGGCACACTTGCGGTACTGCTGATGGTCGTCGTCGTGGGGCTGCTGAACCCCGGGGCGGACGCTGTGGCCTCCGCCGCCACACCCCCGGCCGAACCCGTCGCGGTGACCGGCGGTGGCGTGCCGGGAGTGCTCACGGCGTCCGGACTGCTGTTCTTCGCCTTCGCCGGGTACGCGCGGATCGCGACACTCGGCGAGGAGGTTCGTGACCCGGACCGGACGCTGCGCCGTGCGATCGCCCTGGCACTGGGCATCGCGCTGGTGACCTACCTGCTCGTGGCGGTCGCGCTGCTGGTCGGGCTCGGGCCGGACCGGCTCGCGACCGAGGTCTCGCCGCTGGTGGCGCTGGTCGACGGGGCTCCCGCGCTGGGTGTGCTCGTGCGGGTCGGTGCCGCCGTCGCGGCGACGTCGGCTCTGCTCACGGTGCTCGCGGGGGTCAGCCGGACGGCGCTCGCGATGGCCCGGCGCGGCGAGCTGCCCGGGATACTCGCCGCGATCGGTCCGCGGAGCACGCCGTGGCGCGCGGACATCGCGGGCGGGCTGGTGGCGCTCGTCGTCGCTGTGCTCGCGGGGCCGGTCGCGGCCATCGCGGTGTCGGCGTGCTCGGTGCTCGTCTACTACGCCGTCATCAACCTGGCCGCGATGCGCCTGACGGCCGCCGAGCGCCGCTGGCCGCCCTCGATACCGGTGGTCGGCCTGTTGCTCTGCGTCGGGCTCGCGGTCCTGCTGCCCCCGACCCAGGTGCTGATCACCGTGGCGGTCCTGGCCGTCGGCTGGACGGGGTGCACCGTGCTGCGTCGCGAGCCCTAGCCGGGGATCGGCCGGTCAGCGGGGCAGCGCGAAGCCGTCCCCCGGAGGCTGGGGGTGCCGCGCCGGCCCGCCACCGCTGAACGGAGCCTGCGGCGCGGGTGGATCCGCCGGCGGCCGGGGGTCGGGCGGGGGAGCCAGCCGGGCGCCATCGCGGCGGCGCCGTTCGGCGAGTACCGCGGCGAGGAAGGCCTCGGCGGGGGTTCCGGGGGGTGGAGCCGGGCTGACGTGGGTCGCGAACCGGCCGGCCAGGGAGCTACCGAGCTCGACCCGGACGTGCGGGTCGAGCTCTGCTGCCCGCTGCAGGAACTGGCGCGCGGACAGCGCCAACGCGTCGGGGAGCTGCGAGAGCGTCAGCGACGTGGCCCACCCCGCCAGCGGCGCCGGCATCGTCACCTCGACAGCGCGGGCGGTGGGCATCCGCTCACGCACCACTACGGTGCCGGCCAACATGTCGCCGACGCGCCGGCCCCGCACCGAGATCAGCGACGAGATCAGCCCCACCACGCCGGTGAACAGGCTGAGCACGCCGAAGTCGACGACGAACCCGGTGAGACCGCGGGTGAGCGCGTGCCGGAACCGGATCGGGCCACCGTCCTCGCGCACCACCCGCAGCCCCAGCGCCATCTTGCCGAGCGACCGGCCGCGGGTGAGAGTCTCGATCGTCACCGGGTAGGCGACGAACACGGTGAGGGTGAGCACGAGCCCGACCGCCGCCGTCAGCGCATTGTCGTAGGTGCCCAGCGCCCCGGATACCGCGGCCACCGCCAGTAGCAGGAGGAACGCCGCGGCCATCACCGCGAGATCGATGCCGAACGCGATGGCCCGGCTGGCCAGCCGGGCGAGCCGAAGTTCCAGGACCACCGCATCGCCGGTCACGAGATCGTTCACCGGGCTAGTCTGCCGGTGATCAGGGGAGGCGCAACCGTGGATGTCGACGCCTACGCCGCGGCGCACCGCGCCGAGTGGGCGCGGCTGGAGAAGCTCCTGCGACGCGGCCGGTTCAGCGGAGGAGAACTCGGCGGGCCGGAAGCGGACGAGCTGGTGACGCTCTACCAGCGCACCGCCACCCACCTGTCGGTGATTCGCTCGTCGTCGCCCGACCCGGCGCTGGTGGACCGGCTCTCCACGCTCGTCGCCCGGGCCCGGTCGGCCGTGACCGGCACCTCCACCCCGGCGTGGCGCGACGCGGGGCGGTTCTTCGTCGTCGGCTTCCCCGCGGCGCTCTACCTCTCCCGGCACTGGTCGATGGGGGTGGGCGCGATATTTCTGGTGGTGGCCTGGCTGATCGGATCCTGGGTGGCCGGGAACCCCGAGGTGCAGGCCTCCATCGCGGCGCCGGACGAGATCCGCCGCCTCGTGGAGGTGGACTTCGAGCAGTACTACTCCGCGGGCCCGGCCGGGTCCTTCGCGGCGCAGGTCTGGACGAACAACGCGTGGGTGGCTGCGCTGTGCCTGGTGTCGGGGATCTTCCTCGTCCCGGTGCTCTACGTGCTGTGGGGCAACGTCCTCGGCCTCGGTGTCACGGGGGGGCTGATGGCCTCGGCCGACCGCCTCGACCTGTTCTTCGGGCTGATCATCCCGCACGGCCTCCTGGAGCTCACCGCCGTGTTCGTCGCGGCGGGCGCGGGCCTCAAGCTGGGCTGGACGCTCGTCGATCCGGGCCCCCTGCCGCGCGGCGTGGCGGTCGCGGCCCAGGGCCGGGCCACGATCGGGATGGCGCTCGGGGTGGCTGTGGTGCTGATGATCTCCGGTGGCATCGAGGCGTTCGTGACCCCGTCCGGGTTGCCGACGTGGGCGCGGGTCGGCATCGGGGTGCTCGCGGAGGTGGCGTTCGTGACCTACGTTCTGACGTTGGGCCGCCGTGCGGCGAAGGCCGGTGAAGCAGGCGACGTGACGGCGGCGGACGCGGGCGACAGGGCCCCGACGGCCGGCTGACCCGCCGACCGACCCGCGCGGGCCCGCCCGAACGCCTCAGAGCCGGCCCGCGGCCTTCAGCGCGAGGTAGGTGTCCGCCACCTCCGGGGCCAGTAGGTCGGGGGGTGCATCCACCACCGTCACCCCGCGGCGGTCCAGCAGGCGCGCGACGGTGCGGCGTTCGGCGCGGGCGCGTTCGGCGGCGGCGGCCTCGTACACCGCGACGGAGTCGCCGCGGCCCGCCGCCATCTCCGCCACCCGCGGGTCGGCGACCGCGGCCACCAGCACGGTGTGCCGCTTGATCAGCGACGGCAGCCCAGGGAGCAGGCCCTCCTCCACAGCCGCCGCGTCCAGCCCGGTGAACAGCACGACGAGCGAGCGCCGCGGCGCCCGCGCCAGCACCGCCGCGACCATGCCCCGCACGTCGGTCTCCACCAGTTCCGGTTCCAGCGGGGCCATCGCGTTGACCAGCGCGGGCAGCAACTCGCCCACCCCGGCGCCGGTGACGCTCGCGCGCACCGTGCGGTCGTAGGCGAGCAGGTCGACGCGGTCCCCGGCCCGGGACGCGAGCGCGCCGAGCAGCAGTGCCGCGTCCATCGCCGCGTCGAGCCTGGGCGCGTCGCCGACCCGGCCCGCCGACGTCCGGCCCGTGTCGAGCACCAGCAGCAGGTGCCGGTCCCGTTCGGGGCGCCAGGTGCGAACCACGACGTCGGCGGCCCGCGCGGTGGCCCGCCAGTCGATCGAGCGCACGTCGTCGCCCAGCACGTACTCGCGCAGGGAGTCGAACTCGGTTCCCTGCCCGCGGGTGCGCGCGAGCAGCTGGCCGTCCAGCTGCCGCAGCCGGTCGAGCTTCTCGGGCAGGAACTTGCGGGACGTGAACGGCGGCTGCACC
>JBKJPD010000123.1:0-2505 GCA_046595345.1 Pseudonocardia sp. | reverse complement strand
GCATCAGCTTGAGCCAGAGCTCGGAGGTCTGGTGCTGGATGATGAACAGCAGCTCGTCGTGCTGGGGTGGCTCGCTGCGCGGGTGCTGGGACGAGAGCAGCTGGTCCAGGCCCAGATAGGCCCCATAGGACATCGACTGCGAGAAGTCGCGCTGCACCCCCTCCTCGATCGGGCGGATCGCCGCGGCGTCCTCGGCGGCATGTCCTGCCGCCTCGGCAGCCAACCCGTCGGTCGTGGTGGCGTCGCTGGCCTGCTCGTGCGTGCTCATGCGGCTCACCCTAGAGCCACGGGCGCTCAGCTGATCTCGAGCGGATCGGGACCGGTGCGCGCGCCGCGGTCCAGTGGCGCGAACGCGGCAAGGTCCTGCGCGTCCAGCTCGAACCCGAAGAGGTCGAAGTTCTCCGCGATGCGGCTCGGGGTGACCGACTTGGGGATGACGACGTTGCCGAGCTGGGTGTGCCGGCGCAGGATCGCCTGGGCCGGGGTCACCGCGTGCTTGTCGGCCACGGCGCGCACCACGTCGTCGGTGAGCACGGACCCACCCGACGCCAGCGGGCTCCAGGCCTCTGTGAGGATGCCGTGGGCCGCATGGAACTCGCGCAGCTCCAGCAGCGCCTTCCAGGTCTGGACGTAGTTGTCCTGCTCCGGCGCGGGCCAGTGGATGAGGTAGAGGTCGAGGACGTCCAGGCCCAGTCGCGGCATCGAGGCGTCGAACGCCGCGAGGGTCGCGTCGTGGCCCTGCGCGTCGTTCCACACCTTGGAAGTGACGAAGAGGTCGTCGCGGGGCAGGTCGGTCGCCGCGAGCGCCCGCCCCACGCCGTCCTCGTTGCCGTAGATCGTCGCGGTGTCGATGCTGCGGTAGCCCACCTCGATCGCGCAGGAGATGGCCCCGTCGACATCGGCGTCCGGCACCTGCCACACCTCGAACCCGAGCTGCGGGATGGTGATCGTGTCGGCACCGGTGGAGAGCTGGAGGTTCGGGACAGAGGTCATGGCCCGACTCCAGGCAGGTGTCGTCGAGGCCACACCTCATGGGTGGCAGTGACGCAGGGGAAACGGACTAGGCTCCGCCGCATGGTGCCCACTGCCGACTCGACGACGAAGCCGAACTCCAGCCCCATCTCGAAGGTCCTCATCGCCAACCGTGGCGAGATCGCCGTGCGCATCGCGCGCGCATGCGCCGACAGCGGCCTCGGCTCGGTGGCCGTCTATGCCGACCCGGACCGGGACGCCCTGCACGTCAAGGTCGCCGACGAGGCCTGGGCTCTCGGTGGCGCCACCCCCGGCGACTCCTACCTCGTGCAGGAGAAGCTGCTCGAGGTTGCCCGCAAGTCCGGTGCGGACGCAGTGCACCCCGGCTACGGGTTCCTCGCCGAGAACGCGGAGTTCGCGCAGGCGGTGCTCGACGCCGGGCTGACCTGGATCGGTCCGCCGCCCGCCGCGATCATGGCCCTCGGCGACAAGGTGAAGGCCCGTCACATCGCCCAGGCCGCGGGCGCCCCGCTGGTCGCGGGCACGTCCGACCCAGTGTCGGGCTCCGACGAGGTCGTCGCGTTCGCCACCGAGTTCGGCCTGCCCGTCGCGATCAAGGCGGCCTTCGGCGGCGGTGGGCGCGGAATGCGCGTCGCCCGCACGCTCGACGAGATCCCGGACCTGTACGACTCGGCGGTCCGCGAGGCCGTGTCGGCGTTCGGCCGCGGCGAGTGCTTCGTCGAGCGGTACCTCGACCGGCCCCGCCACGTCGAGACCCAGTGCCTGGCCGACAGCCACGGCAACGTCGTCGTGGTCTCCACCCGCGACTGCTCGCTGCAGCGCCGCCATCAGAAGCTCGTCGAGGAGGCCCCGGCGCCGTACCTCTCGCAGGCTCAGGTCGACGAGCTGTACCGGGCGTCCAAGGCGATCCTGTCCGAGGCCGGCTACGTCGGCGCCGGCACGTGCGAATTCCTCGTCGGGCAGGACGGCACGATCTCGTTCCTCGAGGTCAACACGCGTTTACAGGTCGAGCACCCGGTCTCCGAGGAGGTCACCGGGATCGACCTCGTGCGGGAGATGTTCGGCATCGCGGCAGGCGAGGAGATCGGCTACGACGACCCCCGGGTGAGCGGGCACTCGATCGAGTTCCGAATCAACGCCGAGGACGGCGGCCGCGGCTTCTTCCCGGCCCCCGGCACCCTCACGGCCTGGCGCCCGCCGACCGGACCCGGGGTCCGGTTGGACTCCGGCTACGAGCTCGGCGAGACGATCCCGGGCATGTTCGACTCGCTCGTCGCGAAGCTCGTGATCACGGGCGCCACCCGTGAGCAGGCCCTGGAGCGCTCGCGTCGCGCGCTCGACGAGTTCATGGTCGACGGCATGCCGACGGTGATCCCGTTCCACGCCGCGGTCGTCCGCGACCCGGCGTTCGCGCCCGCGGCGGGCGTGCCGTTCTCCGTGCACACCCGCTGGATCGAGACGGAGTACGACAACGAACTGACGCCGTACGCGGGCCCGACCGGGGACGCGCCC
>JBKJPD010000632.1:0-11417 GCA_046595345.1 Pseudonocardia sp. | reverse complement strand
GATCCCGTTCATCGCCGAGTTCGCCCGCACCTTCCCGGGTGCCGCGGTACTGGTGACCGGCGTCGGCGACCCGGCCAGCCGCTGGCACGGCATCGACGAGAGCCTGGACCTGGGCATGTTCGGGCGCGGCGTGCTCGCGGAGGCGCTGCTGCTCGCCGAACTCGCGCCCAATCCTGATTGACCATCACCCGATCGAGGACCACTCTGAGTTGAGTGATCCACGCACGCGGGCTCGCCCGCACCTTCACGACGCGTCGCGGCACGGTGGAAGCCGTGTCCGGCGTCGACATCGACGTGTCCACCGGCGAGCTGGTCGGGTTCCTCGGCCCGAACGGCGCCGGGAAGACCACCACGCTGCGCATGCTCACCACGCTGCTCGTGCCGACCGCGGGCACCGCCACCGTGGCGGGGCACGACCTGCTCACCGACCCCGTCGGGATCCGCCGCAAGATCGGGTACGTGGGCCAGAGCGGCGGCGCCGGACCCGACTGCCTGGTCGCCGACGAGATGATCCTGCAGGGCCGCTTCTACGGCCTCACCGCGGCGCGCTCCCGCACGCGTGCCGCCGAATTGATCGACCAGCTCGACCTGACCGGCACCGAGACCCGCATCGTCAAGACACTCTCGGGCGGGCAGCGCCGCCGCCTCGATATCGCGATGGGCCTCATGCACCTGCCCACGCTCCTGTTCCTGGACGAGCCGTCCACGGGCCTGGACCCGCAGAGCCGCGCCAACCTCTGGGAACACATCCGCTCATTGCACACCGAGCACGGCACCACACTGTTCCTGACGACCCACTACCTCGACGAGGCCGACGCCCTGTGCGACCGGATCCTCGTGATCGACTCCGGCAGGATCGTCGCCGAGGGCACCCCCGACGAGCTCAAACGCCGCGTCGCGGGCGACCTCGTGGTCGTCGGTGCGACCGAGCCGGCGCGGGTCGCTCAACTGGCAGGCAGGCTGCCGGGCAGTACCGACATGGTCACCGACGGGGCGGGCGTCCGGTTCCGCGTTCCCGACGGCGCGATTGCGCTCCCGACGCTACTGCGCGAACTGGACGCCGCCGGCATCGCGATGACCTCCGTCGAGGTGCGCCGTCCCAGCCTCGACGACGTGTTCTTCGCCGTCACCGGCCGTTCACTGCGGGACGCGGAAGCATCCACCACCCCGGAGCCCGCCACCGCGGGAGCGCCGTCATGACCATCCTCACCGAGATCTGGCTGATCTTCCAGCGCTCCCTGAAACAGTCCCTCCGCAATCCGTTCTGGGTGATCATCGGACTGGTCCAGCCGCTGCTCTACCTGGCGTTCTTCGGGCCGTTGCTCATCCCCGTGGTCCAGAGCACGCCCGGCTTCCCCCCCGGCGACGCATGGCAGGTGCTCGTACCGGCCCTGCTCGTGCAGCTCGGCATGTTCGGGGGGCTCTTCGTCGGCTTCAGCGTCCTCGCCGAGTTCAAGGCAGGCGTCATCGAGCGGATGCGCGTCACCCCGGTGAGCCGCACCGCGATGCTGCTCGGCCGCGCGCTCAAGGACACCGTCGTGCTGCTGGTGCAGGCCACCCTGCTCACGGTGCTCGCCGTGCCGTTCGGGCTGCGGGCACCGGTCGGCGCCGTGATCGTCGGGCTGATCCTCGTCGGAGTCGTCGGGCTCTCGATGGCGTGCGCCTCCTACGCGCTGGCGATGCAGGTCAAGACCGAGGAGGCGTTCCTGCCGATCGTCCAGGCCCTCTTCCTCCCGCTGCTGCTGCTCTCGGGCATCCTGCTGCCGATGACGGTGGCGCCGACCTGGCTCTACAACCTGTCGCGCGCCAACCCGTTCGTCTACATCGTCGACGCCGCACGGGCGATCTTCCAGGGCGATCTCACGTCGTCCACGCCGCTGATCGGGATCGGCGTGGCGCTGGTGCTCGTGGTGGCCACCGTCGCCTGGGGGGTGCGGACGTTCCAGCGGGAGAGCGCCTGACCGCTAGTTCTCGGCTTGCTCCGCGGCCGCCAGCCACGCGTGCTCGACCAACTCGATGTCGGACTGCACCTGCTTGAGCTCGGCGGCGAGCACGAGCAGGCGCGGCGGGTCGGTGGCTGCATCGGCGAGCAGTTCGTGGAGCTGTTTCTCGCGCTTGGTCAACGTCGTCATCCGCCGTTCCAGCCGCGACGCCTCCTTCTGCGCGGCCCGCTGCTCGGTGGCGCTCCGGGACGCCTTGGTACGGACGGGCGCGGGGCTCGTCCCCGTCAGGCCGGTGGTCTGTGTGTCCCCGTCGGCGACGGAGTCGTCCCGGCGCATTAGGTACTCCTCGATCCCTCCCGGCAGGTGCGTGATCTTCCCGTCACCGAACAGCGCGACGACCGTGTCGCACGCCCGCTCGACCAGGTACCGGTCGTGGCTGACGACGACAAGGGTGCCCGGCCAGCCGTCGAGCAGATCCTCCAGGTTGGCCAGGGTGTCGACGTCGAGGTCGTTGGTGGGCTCGTCGAGCAGCAGCACGTTCGGCTCGGCCATCAGGAGCCGGGTGAGCTGGAGCCTGCGCCGCTCGCCGCCGGACAGCTGCCCGACCGGCGTCCACTGCCGGGCAGGCGGGAAGCCGAGGCGTTCCAGCACCGAGGACGCCGTCATCTCCATCTTGCCGAGGCGGACGTACTTGGCGACGATCTCGGTGGCCTCGAGCACCCGCATGTGGTCGGGCAGGTCGATGAGCTCCTGGCTGAGCTCGGCGAGCTGCACCGTGGTGCCCTGGATCCGGCGGCCGGCGTCGAGCTTGCGTTCGCCGGTGAGTGAGCGCAGCAGGGTCGTCTTGCCGGAGCCGTTGACGCCGACGATCCCGATCCGGTCACCCGGCCCGAGCCGCCACGTGACGTCGTCGAGCAGGACGCGGTCGCCGATCCGGACGGTGGCATCCTCCAGTTCCAGCACGGTGCGGCCGAGCCGGTTGGTGGCGAACCCGAGCAGCTCCACCTTGTCCCGTGGTGGCGGGACATCGGCGATGAGGGCCTCGGCCGCCTCGATCCGGAAGCGTGGCTTCGATGTCCGGGCGGGTGCCCCGCGGCGCAGCCACGCGAGCTCCTTGCGGGCCATGTTCTGGCGGCGGGCCTCGGCGGAGTCGGCCTGGCGGGAACGCTCGGCGCGGGCGTACACCCAGTCGGCGTAGCCACCGAGGTAGCTCTCCACCCGCCCGCCGGCGACCTCCCAGGTGCGCGTGCACACCGCGTCGAGGAACCAGCGGTCGTGCGTGACGACCACGACGCCGCAGCGCATCGCGAGCAGGTGGTTCGCGAGCCAGCCGATGCCCTCGACGTCGAGGTGGTTGGTGGGCTCGTCGAGCACCACGAGATCGGGATCGCCGACGAGTGTGGCCGCGAGCGCCACCCGGCGCTTCTCCCCGCCGGAGAGCCCTTCCACGGTGCGGTCGAGATCCTCGATGCCGAGCCCGGTGAGGACGTCACGGACCTTCGGATCGGAGGCCCACTCGTGCTCGGCGGCCCCGTCCCACGCCGCGAGCACGATGTCGCGCACGCGCGCACCCTTGGGCAGCTTGTCGCCCTGCGCGAGATGGGACAGGCGCAGCCCGCCGACGCGGCTGACGCGGCCACCGTCGGGGGCGCGGTCACCGGTGATGATGTCGAGCAGCGTGGACTTGCCGCCGCCGTTGAGACCGACGACGCCGACCCGCTCGCTGCGCTCCACGCCCATCGAGATGGCGTCGAGCAGGACTCGCGACGCGTCGCCGGGCACGTGTGCGGTGACGGCCTCGAGGTTGACGAGGTTGGTTGCCGCTCCCTTCTGCGCCATCAGGCACGCACCGGCGGCCATGATGCGGACGGGCCGGTCGGTACGCCCGGTGGTTCGTGCAGTTCGACGACCCGGGCACCCGGCACCGGGCCGTGCGCGACGCGGACGGTGCGGCACACACCGACTCCCGCCAGCTCGGCCGCAACCTCGATCGCCGCCTCCGCGCCGGAACACAGGAACGCGCACGTCGGCCCGGACCCGGAGACGAGCCCGGCGAGAGCACCGGCGTCCACCCCGGCCCGCAACGTGCGGCGCAGGTCCGGCGCCATGCTGACGGCGGCGGCCTGAAGGTCGTTGCCCAGCGCCAGCGCGAGCTGGCGCGGGTCGCCGCCCGCGATGGCCTCCAGCACCGGCTCGACGGGGCGCTCCGGTGGCTCGTTGCCGCCACGGAGCCGGTCGAGCTCCCGGAACACGCTCGGGGTGGCCAGGCCGCCCCGATGCAGCGCGATCACCCAGTGCAGCGGGTGCCGCGCGAGCACGGGCACGATCTGCTCGCCCCGTCCGGTGCCCACCGCCGTGCCGCCGTGGAGCGCGAACGTGACGTCACTGCCCAGCTCAGCAGCCATGATCGACAGCTCGTCGCGGGACAGGTCGAGCTTCCACAGGGCCGAGAGCGCGACCAGCGCGGCGGCCGCGTCGGCGCTACCGCCCGCCATCCCGCCGGACACCGGGATGCCCTTGCGGAGGACCAACCGGACATCGGGGTCACGCTCGGCGCGTTCGGCCAGCAACTGCACCGCGCGCCAGGCCAGGTTCGTCTCGTCCGCTGGCACCTCGGAGACGCCCTCACCGTGCACCTCGATGCCCGGGGTGTCACTGGCCACGACCGATACCTCGTCGAACAAGCTGACGGCGTGGAAGACGGTGACGAGGTCGTGGAATCCGTCCGGGCCCGGTGGACCGACGGCAAGGTGGAGGTTGATCTTGGCGGGTACCCGCACGGTCACGAGGGGCGGAACGGCGGCGGACACCGTTCAACTCTACGTGCGAGCATCCGGGCCCCGACTCGCGCACACTCCAAACCCGACTCGCGGGGGTCAGGAGCCCGACTCGCGGGGTCAGGGGCGGGCGGCGGCGAGGCGCGCGAAATCCTCGATGCCGAGTTGTTCGGCGCGTTCCAGCGGTTCGATGCCGGCCCGGCGCAGGGCCTGCTCCGCCGCCGCCGGGGAGCCTGCCCAGCCCGACAATCCCGAGCGCAGGGCCTTGCGACGCTGCGCGAACGCGGCGTCGATGAGCCGGAAGACCTCGACGCGGTCGCCGGGCGGGGGGTCGCGGCGGTCGAACGCGAGCAGGCCGGAGTCGACGTTGGGCACCGGCCAGAACACCGCCCTGGGCACCGGGCCCGCCCGGCGCGCCGAGGCGAACCACGCCAGCTTCGCGCTCGGTACGCCGTAGATCTTGCTGCCGGGCTCTGCGGCGAGCCGTTCGGCCACCTCGGACTGCACCATCACCAGCCCGCGCCGGATCCCCGGCAGCTCGGACAGCAGGTGCAGCACGACGGGGACGCCGACGTTGTAGGGCAGGTTCGCGACGATCGCCGTCGGTGCGGGGTCTGCCAGGTCGGCGGCGCGCACGCGCAGGGCGTCAGCGGTGGTGACGATGAGCCGGGCGGCCAATGACGGCGCGCGGTCGGCGACCGTGACGGGCAGCCGGTCGGCCAGCACCGGGTCGATCTCCACTGCATGCACCGCCGCGACGGCGGGCAGCAACGCCAGCGTCAGCGAGCCCAGCCCGGGCCCGACCTCGAGCACCACGTCGTCGGGGCGCAGCGCAGCGGCCTTGACGATGCGGCGCACCGTATTGGGGTCATGGACGAAGTTCTGTCCGAGCCGCTTCGTGGGACGCAGGCCCAGCTCCGCGGCCAGCGCCCGCACCTCGGCGGGGCCGAGCAGTCGAGAGTCGCTCACCCGGGGAGGGTGCACCCCGGGCCGGGAACCGCGATCACCGGGGCAGGTCGAGCTTGCGCGAGCATGCGGGCCACGCCCCGTAGCCGCCGCGGTCGTCACGTACCTGGCTGGCCACCACGATCTGCTGCTCGCGGCTGGCCTGGTGCGGCAGCGGGGCGTACCGGGTGCCGCCGTAGGCACGCCACGTGCCGGCGTCGAACTGCAGGCCGCCGTAGTAGCCGTTGCCCGTGTTGCTGCCCCAGTCACCGGTGGCCTCACAACTCGCGAGGAGATCCCAGATGCCGCCGTCGCCGACCAACCGGGTAGCCGGGGCCGACCGGGTGGGCGCGACCTCGTCGTTCGTACCGACCTTCACCACGCGCGGGGTCGGCTGGGTGCTGCTGCCGGCTCTGACCTGCTCGCGGCGGACCTCCTGGCCGTTCTGGACGTACACCCGCATGATCACGGTCTGCTCGCCCGGCGTGCCCTTGTCGACCACGGCCCTCTTCCCACGGGGCATGTCGGGATCCTCGACAAGCCGCTCGGGTGGGGCGGTCTGGCGGACCTCCACCACCTCGCCGACGCCGTTGCGCACGATCTGCACGGAAAGACCGCGGGTGAGCGGGGTGTCGCTGCTGGGCACGGACACGTCGTCGGGCCCGAGCAGGAGGCCCTGCTCGGTGAGCAGCCCCGCCACGGTGCCCGCGGTGCTGGTGAGCTGGGTGGGCGCACCGGTGCTGTCGGTGAGCGAGACCGTGCGCGGCACGTTGAGCTTCAGCGACATGCCCGCGAGCGGGATGACCGCGTCCGGGGCGGCGGACATCTGGATCGGCTCCGCGTCGACCCCGAGGCCCGCGAGTGCCTCACTGATCGACCCCGCTGTCGTCCAGATCTCCCGCTCCGAGGCCCCTTCGACGAGCGTCAGCTTGCGGGCCCGGCCGAAGCTGATGTGGTCGCCGTCGGCCAGTTCGGTGGGCAGCGCGGGTTCGACGCGGTCCTGCGGGGTGGGGGCGAGCCCCGCCGAGGCCAGCGCCGACGCGACGTCGGTGGCGTAGGTGTGCAGGATGCGGCTCTGCCCGTCGACGGATACGACGATGGTCTTGTCCATCGCCAGCGCCGATGCCCCGCCACCCACCAGCGCGAGGAGCACGGCCAGCATGGTGGCGCGGACGACGGTCCGGCGGGTGGTGGTGTCGGTGTCGACGCGCCGGCGGGACGCACCGCGGTGGGGGGCGGCCGACGGGACGGCGACGGGTGAGACCACGGCCGCGAACTGAGCTGTGAGCGGCTCGGCCTCGACGACGTCCATCGAGACGACGCTGATGGGGCTGGTGGCCGGGTCGGTCGGCCGCACGGCCGGGCCGAACAGATCGGGCGCAGGTGCCCGGACATGCCGGATCGGGCCGGTCAGGTGCTGATCCTCGGGGAGATGCCGGGTGCCGGGCAGCGGCCCGACGGCCAGGTCGGCGGACGCGTGTGCGGCGGTGGAGCCCGGAGCGGGCCGGGTGAGCACCGGTCGGGGCTGCACGAGACGGCGGTGCGACGCCCGGTGGCGGGCCGGCGCGGACCGGGGCGTGGTGATCGTCTCGATCGCCGGTGACACCGACGGCGCGGGGACATCCTCGGAGTCACCGCCGCCGTACCAGGCGGCGTACAGGTCGCCGTCCACTGCCGTGTCCGGCTGCATTGCCGTGTCCGGCTCCGCGGGGGCGATCACCCCGACCCGGACACGCGCAGCGCGGCGCTGTGCGCGCGCAGAAACGTCGACCACTGACATCCTGACCTCGTCGGACCGGGCAGGGGAGAGGTCACCGATCACGGTGGCCCGGAGGCGAACGGATCAGGGGAGCACCCCGAGCCACCGTGATCGCTGTGCTGGGGAGCGTCTCCCACCCCGGCTAGAGCGATCACGGAACCGTAACGGGGTGTGAGCGGTGTGAGCGAAGTACGACACCCTGTGAGCGCCGAGCGGCCTGACCGCTACGACGAATGTGCGCCCTGAGCGCCCGGCGCGTCGCCGAGCAGGACCGGCGGCAACTCAGCGAGCCGGAACACCCGCTCGGCGTTTCGCCCGGCGCTCCCGGCGAGCCGTTCTGCGGAGACGCCGCGCAGCGCTGCGAGCCCGCGCACCGTCCACGGGAGGCAGTACGGCTCGTTCGCCCTGCCGCGGTGCGGGTGCGGGGTGAGGAACGGCGCGTCGGTCTCGACGAGCATCTGGTCCTCGGGCACGATGACGGCCGCCTCCCGCAAGGCGTGGGAGTTCTTGAACGTCACCGGGCCGGCGAAGGAGAGCACGTAGCCTGCGTCGGCGCACTCCCGGGCCATCGGGGCGTCACCGGAGAAGCAGTGGAACACCACCGTCTCCGGCGCGCCCTCCTCCCGCAGGATCCTCAGCACGTCGTCGTGGGCGTCGCGGTCGTGGATCATCAGCGGCTTGCCGAGGCGCTTGGCGAGGTCGATATGCCACCGGAACGACGCCTGCTGGGCGTCGGGCGGGGAGTAGTCCCAGTGGTAGTCGAGCCCCGTCTCCCCCACCGCGACGACGCGCGGGTCACGGGCGAGCCGCTCGATCTCGGTGAACTCGTCGTCGGTGACCGCCGCCGTGCGCGTCGGATGCAGCGCGACGGCGGCGGCGACCCGCTCGTCCCAGTGCGCCGCCCGCACCACCCAGCGCGCCGAGTCCAGGTCGTCGGCAATGGTGACCACGCGGGCGACCCCCACCGCGGCGGCCCGGTCCATGAGAGCCACGACATCGGCGGCACAGACGCACCCGCACGCGTCGAGGTGGGTATGTGAGTCCACGGTGGGCACCCCGAGCGGGGAGGGCGCCGGCGGCAGCTCCCGCCGCCCGTCGCCGCCGCTCACGTCCCCCACCAATCCGACGACAGTGCTGCAACGGTGTACCCCGCGCACGGGTTCACGTGTTGATCGGGGCCCAATCCGGGCCTGTTTCGCCCAGTTCGACGTCCAGCTTCTGGAAGATGGGTGTCGGTTTGGCCAGGGGGCGGCCGATCTCGATCGGGATGGACGCCCAGCGGGCCTGCTCGGCCGCGTAGTCGCCGGTGATCACCGGATATGCGGGCCCATCACCGAGCTCCTCGACCTCATGCACCTCCGGCTGCGCCGCCCACACCCCGGTGCCGCCCAGCGCCTCGTGCACCTGCTGCGCGGAATGCGGCAGGAAGGGTGTGAGCAGCGTGTTGGCGTCCGACACGACCTGCAACGCGGTGTGCAGGATCGTGTCCCGCCGGTCCGGGTCGTCCTTGCGCTTCCACGGCTCCTGATCGGACAGGTACCGGTTGGCCGCGGTGACCACCCGCATCGCCTCGCCCGCCGCCTGTTTGAACCGGTTGCGCGCGAGCAACGCGCCGACCGTGTCGAAACCGGTCCGGGAGATCGCGAGCAGCTCGTGGTCGGCGTCGGTGGGCGCGATGGGCTTCGGGATCGCGCCGACGTTCTTGTGCGCCATCGAGATCGAGCGGTTGACGAGGTTGCCCCACTCGTTGGCCAGCTCGAAGTTGGTGCGGCGCACGAACTCGTCCCACGTGAAGTCGGTGTCCTGGTTCTCCGGGCCGGCCACCGAGATGAAGTAGCGCAGAGCGTCCGGGCCGAACTCCTTGAGGAAGTCGGTCACGTAGATGACGGTGCCGCGGCTCGTGGAGAACTTGGACCCGCTCATCGTCAGGAACTCCGACGAGACGATCTCGTTCGGCAGGTTCAACGTGCCGAACGCGCCCGGCGTGCCGCCCTTGTCCCCGGCCCCGTTCTGCCCGAGCAGCAGCGCGGGCCAGATGACCGAGTGGAAGACGATGTTGTCCTTGCCCATGAAATAGAAGGCCTGGGCGTCAGGATCGGTCCACCACTGCTTCCAGGCGTCCGGGTCGGGCCCGCGCCGCGCCCATTCCACCGACGCCGACAGATAGCCGATCACGGCGTCGAACCAGACGTAGAGTCGCTTCATGGGCTGATCGCGCCAGCCGTCGAGCGGGATCGGGACGCCCCAGTCCAGGTCGCGGGTGATCGCGCGCGGCTTGAGGTCCTTCACCAGGTTCGCGGAGAACTTGAGGACGTTGGGGCGCCAGTCGGTGCGCGTGGACAGCCACCCGCCCAGCGACTCGGCGAATGCGGGCAGATCGAGGAAGAAGTGCTCGGTCTCGAGGAACTTCGGCGTCTCACCGTTGATCTTCGATCGCGGGTTGATCAGGTCGGCGGGGTCGAGCTGATTACCGCAGTTGTCGCACTGGTCACCACGCGCGCCGTCGTAGCCGCAGATCGGGCAGGTGCCCTCGACGTAGCGGTCGGGCAGCGTGCGGCCCGTGGACGGGCTGATCGCGCCCATCGCCGTCTTCGCCACGATGTAGCCGTTGCGGTGCAACGCGAGGAACAACTCCTGCACCACCGCGTAGTGGTTCGACGTGGTGGTGCGCGTGAACAGGTCGTAGGACAGCCCGAGACCCTGCAGATCGTCCAGGATCACCCGGTTGTACTTGTCGGCGAGCTGGCGGGGGGTGAGCCCCTCGGCGTCGGCCTGCACCTGGATCGGGGTGCCGTGCTCGTCCGTGCCCGAGACCATCAACACCTGGTCGCCGACCATCCGCCGGTAGCGGGAGAAGACGTCGGAGGGCACACCGAAACCGGAGACGTGGCCGATGTGCCGCGGGCCGTTGGCGTAGGGCCACGCCACGGCGGTCAGCACGCGGGAACTCATGCTGCCAGCGTATGCCCCGGACACCACCGGGTTCGGCGCGGTGCTCGGATGTCAACCGACCCGTCGGCCTTCGGATGCGGGTTGCGCCCCGGGCGGCTCAGGCGCGGTCGCCCAGTGCTGCCGCGTAGAGGTCCCGCTTGGGGACCCCGGCCGCCTCGGCCACCGCCGACACCGCGTCCTTGAACCGTTCCCCGTCGGCCACCCGCTCCTGCACCGCCCCCACCAGCGACCCGATCGACGGCGCCTCCGACGCCGCGGCACCGGCCAGCACCACCGTGATCTCCCCGCGCACCGGTCCCTCGACAGCCCACGCGGCCAGCTCGTGCAGCGGGCCGCGCAGCACCTCCTCGTAGGTCTTCGTCAGCTCCCTGCAGACCGCGGCCGCCCGATCGGGGCCCAACACCTCGACCGCTGCGGCGAGCGTGTCGGCCACCCGGTGCGGCGACTCGAAGAACACCACCGCCCGTGGCTCCGCCAGCAGCGTCGCCAGCCACCGGCGGCGTTCCCCACCGCGCCGCGGCGCGAAGCCCTCGAAACAGAACCGCTCACACGGCAGGCCCGAGAGCACCAGCGCCGTCGTCACCGCGGACGGGCCGGGGAAGCAGGTGACCGGAAGCCCCTCGGCGGCGGCCGCCGCGACGATCCGGTAGCCGGGGTCGGACACCGCGGGCATCCCCGCGTCGGAGACGACGAGGACCGTGCGCCCGGCACGCACGGCGGCGAGCAGCCCGGGCAGCCGCGCGGCCTCCACGGCATCGAAATGGCTGATCACCTTCCCACCGATCGTCACCCCGAGCGCCGACGCGAGGTGCCGCAGCCGTCGCGTGTCCTCGGCGGCGATGATGTCGGCGGTGGCGAGGATGTCCATCAGCCGACCCGACGCGTCCCGGGAGTGCCCCAGCGGTGTGGCGGCGAGCACAAGACGACCCGCGCCGACTTCTGACCCTTCGGACGCCGACTCAGCGGACGCCGATTCAGGGGACGCCGACTCAGGGGATGCCGACTCTGGGGATGCCGACTCGGGGGACGCTAACTCAGGGT